>NZ_JBALOZ010000319.1:0-1895 GCF_036965125.1 Bacillus sp. JJ1503 | reverse complement strand
TCCAGCACCGCTGCTTGGACTTTGTGAACGACTACTTCCCTCGAAATGTCAGTGCAGCATTTAAAATCCTAATAATTTTCGAAAATAGCTAGAATACGACTGACTGACTGTTAGGTGGTCTCCATTATTCATGGCTAGAATAAATGTTGAATGTGTATCGGGATAAATTTCCTTAATATGATTGACATTGACAATATAAGACCGGTGACAACGGATAAAATAATCTTTAGGCAATAAATATTCAAATTCCTGAAGGGCATATTTATGTGTACCCGAATACTCTTCTGTATAGACGAACGTTTTCTTATCCTTTGCTTCAATATAAACTACTTTTGAAAAGGGGGTCGGTTGCCAGCCGTCATGGCTCCTTACAGTCACAACCGCTTTCCCATCAGTTAAAGCAGGATAAATAGCAGTGACACAGCCCTCTAGAACTCCGTCATGATGAAATGGAACGGCCATTCCATGGTATGGAACTCCAAATACATCCCGATTGATAAATTCTGAAGCTTTATTCCCTGTGGCAATGGCCTTATAGGCGATTGTCCCATCCTTTAAAGGGTCTCCCGGCTTGATTTTTAAATCTACACGTTTACTCGGCCGGTAATAAATATATTCTTTTGTGTTAGAAACCGCAATTGAAATTTCATCTGAAAACAGTTCACCAATTACATCTAATAGTGAGCTTACTGAAATACTCTTCATTTCCTGACTTCCTTCCAAAAAATAGAACTAGTTTAATATTACAATGTTTTAAAAGAAGATTCTATCTGAATTCTGATGCTTATGAGTGCTCCTGTTTTAATCAATATTATACAACGTTGAAAATTTCTGCGAACCGCTTCATACAATCTTTCGTTACCTTAAAAAAGATTCATTCTTAAAGAATTTTTGCGTTCACTTCAAAATCCTCTCAACATATCAGGCTCATGTACTCACCTATTTTTTTAATTCCCACTCCCATGTATATGCCTTATACTTAATAAAACGCTTTTTATAAGGGAGAGACAACTTGCAGTGAAATTGAAAACGGATGAAGAACTTATAGAATTAATTGTTCAAAATCATCGCCCTGCACTTGAAGAACTGTATGATCGCTACGTAAAGCTTGTCTACAGCTTCTCCTTTAAAATGTCAAAGGGAGATACAGAGAAAACAAAGGAGATTGTTCAGCAAGTTTTTCTCAGACTTTGGACCACAAAACAAACCTATAGCTCTTCAAAAGGAAAGTTTCCAAATTGGATTCTTACCATTACTAGAAACATTGCAATTGATCTCATTCGGAAGGAACAAAAGCATTCAGCATCGATTCAGCTAGAATCAAACGAATGGGGACAAATCGAAGATCGGCATACAGTGGGTGTACCGGAGCAGGTTTCAAAAAGTCTATTAAAGCATCAAATTCAAGAAGCAAAGCAGCAGCTCTCAGAACCACAGCAGCGCCTAATTAATTTATTATACTGGGAAGGCTACTCATTAAGTGAAATTGCAGAACTGGAACAAAAGCCGCTTGGTACGATAAAAAGCAGACTGCACCAAACCTTGAAAAAATTGCGGAAGTATTTTAAAGAAGAAACGGAGGGGGTTCGGCATGGAAACAAATAAATGTGAAAACCTGTCTCTATTTATAATTGATCAGCTGTCAAAACATGAAAAGAAACAGTTTGAAATTCACCTTAAAACATGTGCCGAATGTCGGAATGAAGTCAATTCCCTTCAGGAAACATGGCAAATGCTCTCTTATGATATTGAAGAAACTGAGGTTCCAAATTCCTTAAAAGATGAGGTTATGAATTTTATTTTTGATGAAAATAATATACCAGCACAAATTAGTAAAAAGCAAAGTTTTTTTGGACAATTAAAAGGAATTTTAGCTAAGCACTTCTCACCATTAT
>NZ_JBALOZ010000318.1:0-5790 GCF_036965125.1 Bacillus sp. JJ1503 | reverse complement strand
TTCTAAAAAGTAGTAAATGTTTGTGTTATTAGCGAAAAAAATCATTTTTATGTCTTAATGTTGCTAAGTATGAGAATAACTAATCATGAAGAAAAAACATTTTTGATTAATCATTTTTTGTGAGGTGGATTTAAAATGCCCTATATTACTGTAATTGGTCAAGGTACTTTTGAAGTAGAATTGGGAAAAAAGTTAGTATTAGCATTAGAAGATAATGGTGTAAATATTCTCCATCGCTGTGGCGGTAAAGCAAAATGTACAACTTGTAGAGTAGAAGTTTTGGCAGGTGATTATCTTAAAGTATCTAGCAATGAAAAAAATGCTTTTGCGGCTAAAGGATTGAATGATGATCAATTATTTGATGATTATCTTCGTTTATCTTGTCAAATTATTGTGAATGAAGATATTACTGTTCGTCCAATTATGACAGTAGAAAACTCTGGTCTTAATGCCGGTCCAAGACCAACGGATTAAATTTGGCTGCAGTTCATTCAATGCACCAATTATTGGATGAAAACCAAACAGTCAAGCATATAAAATTCCGGTTTAACCCTTCTACTTTATCGGTTACTTTTTATAATCAGTAAATTTGTTATTCTCGTGTTTCGGTACTTATAATAGTTTTTAAGTTATTGCTATCATTAATTATTTTATAGTTAACAAACAATTTTTATCTTCATTAGTAAAACAATTTAGGTTACAATAAATATACAGGGGTTTCATTATACAAAGTGATAATAAGGAGATGTAGGGAGATGAGCGAACCGCAAGATCTATGCCCTAAAGTAGAAAAATCCTTTGAACTAATCGGAAAAAGGTGGACTGGGTTAATTATTTATGTGTTAATTGGTGGACCCAAACGTTTTAGTGAAATTCATGCAACAATTCCAGATTTAAGTAAACGAGTGCTCACGGAAAGAATGAAAGAACTGGAGGAACACGGAATAGTTGTACGTCATGTCATACCTGAACGCCCTATTCGGACAGAGTATTTGCTCACAAAAAAAGGAACTGAATTAGGAAAAATTCTTGGGCCAATCAGTGGTTGGGCAGAAGATTGGATTAAGGATTAATGTAGGCGAGTGAACAGTTCAACTTTCATCACTATGGCTCCATTAGAAAAGAAGTATCAACTCGTGATTTTTCATTAGAGATAAGCGATATCATCATTGAATAAACAACAATAATCAAGAATACATAGTTGCTTGATTATCATACATCATTCAGCACAGAAGCAGATAGTATTCTTGATTTTAGAAAGGCAGGAAAAGATACACATGTCAAATGTTCTTTATATTACAGCGAATCCGCATGATGAAACTGGATCTTATAGTATGGAAGTAGGAGAAGCATTTATCAAATCATATAGAGATTTACATCCTAATGATGAAATAGTTCATCTTGACTTATACAAGGCTAATATTCCATATCTTGATGCCGATGTGTTTAGTGGTTGGGAAAAGCTTCGGACAGGAATTTCATTTGATAAGTTATTACCAAGCGAAAGATCGAAAGTAGGTCGTTTAGCTGAATTAGGGGGACAATTTTTATTAGCTGATAAATATATATTTGTTACACCAATGTGGAACTTTTCTATACCAGCAATTATGAAGACATATATTGATGGTGTAGCTGTGTCTGGAAAAACTTTCAAATACTCTAAAGAAAAATCAGTTGGTTTGTTAACAGGTAAAAAGGCAATACACATTCAAGCCCGTGGAGATATTTATTCAGAAGGACCAGATGCTGATATGGAAATGGGTCATCGTTACTTAGATGTTATGATGAAATTCTTTGAGGTATCTTCTTTTGAAGGAATATTTATAGAAGGGCATAAAAGATTTCCAGAAAAGGCTCAAGAGATTAAAGAAAAAGCTATTGCAAAAGCTATTGAAGCAGCAAAAAGCTTTTAGGTCTATAATAAAAAAACCTTATAATTATGTATTTGACACTCTTGTCTAAATACATGATTATAAGGAGCATTACTTCCATTACATATTATTTTAATCCCAAAAAGTTGTCTATATTAATTGACCATTCTTTGAGCTTCATCATGATAGAGTGTACGAACTTGGCGAGGCAAAAATCTGCGAATTTCTTCTTCATTAAATCCCACTTGTAACCTTTTTTCATCAAGAATTAGTGGTCTTCGTAATAATTTAGGGTGATCTTTGATTGTTTGATATAATTCTGAAAGTGAAAGAGAATCTATATTTATATTCAATTCTTGAAATACAGCTGATCTTTCTGAAATAATTTCATCTGTTCCATCTTCTGTCATACGAAGAATTCCTTTAATCTCATTAATCGTCAACGGTGTAGAAACAATATTTCTTTCCTCATAATCAATTTCATATTTACTAAGCCAAGCTTTTGCTTTGCGACAAGAAGCACAACTTGGTGATGTATATAGCGTAACCATGTTAAATATCACTCTCCCTAAGCAATGTATCTAAAATCAATTTGTTTACTTTCGGTAAGATCAAAAAGTCTGCAGCCTGATTTAAGGCACCTTTCCACTAATCGAATTATTAAAATGAAATTATAAATGTTAAAAAATACCTCCTCATCAAAATGATAGGGAGGAATTTTTTTATTAATTCCTTTGTGTGTTATTTATAAAATCTAACACGATCTTCAACTGGCTGGAATTCTTTTTCGCCTGGTTGAGAAATTGGATTGCCAAATGGCATTTGAGCAATCAGCTTCCAATTGCTTGGGATATTCCATTCTTGCTTGACTTCTTCATCAATTAACGGATTATAGTGTTGTAAAGACGCTCCTAATCCTTCAGCTTCTAATGCTGACCAAACCACTAATTGATGCATACCTGATGCTTGACTTGACCAGATCGGGAAATTGTCCGCATATAAAGCAAATTGTTCTTGAAGAGATTTCACAATTGCTTCATCTTCAAAAAATAATACTGTTCCATGTCCAGCTTTAAAGGAATCCATTTTTTGCTGAGTTCCTTCAAAATTTCCTTCTCCAACCACTTTTCTTAACGTTTCTGTTGTAATGCTCCATAATTTATCATGCGCTTCTCCTGTCAATACAACTAGACGTGCAGTTTGTGAATTGAAAGCAGATGGAGTGTATTTTACGGCAAATTCAACGATTTCTTTAATTCTTTCATCAGATACCTTTACTTCTTTATTGATGCTATAGTAAGAACGTCTTTCTTTAATTGCAGTGTAAAAATCTTTTGTCATAACTGTTGTCATACTTATTTTACCTCCATTTAAAAATATCTAAATTCAATCATCTCTAATTTGAGATATATGGGTTTAAAAATATCTATTAAAAATTAAAATCTGGTTGCTTAATAGTTAGCATCAGAAACTATTTTGCGAATGGGTCTTTATTGTCATACTTATTGAAGTGAACAACATCCGACTCAAGATATCGATATACATCGTCAACAATTTCAATTCCTTCTTTTTCTGATTGTTGTTCGGCAATAACAGAGTTTTGACCAGGATAAAGCACTCGTTCAAAACCAGGTGCTGGTTTAATATTGTTTAAATCGCTCATTGTATTAGAAATGTTTTCCTTAAATTTTGTTAAGTCTGTAAAGTATGCTGGATTGATAACAATATGAAGCTGACCTAAATTACGGCCTTCACTTAAATCATTATACATAGATGAAACTTTATTTCCGAATGGCAAGCCAAGTAAAACACCTGATAAAACGTCCACCATCATCATTAATCCATAGCCTTTCGGACCTGCAATTGGGAGTAAAGCATTGACTTTAAATGGATCTGTTGTCGACTCACCGTTTTTATCTACCGCCCATGTATTCGGGATGGATTCATTCTTCGAGCGTGCATGAAGAATTTTCCCCCATGCTTGAACTGTCGTTGCCATATCAAAGACGATCATATCGTCATTTTTACCAGGGGCTGCAAACGCAATTGGATTTGTTCCATAGTAAGGTTCACTTCCACCAAAAGGCACAACCATTGGATCCGATTGAACAACTGAAATGCCAATTAAGCCTTGTTCAGCAGCCTGTTGGACAAAGTATGAAAGGGCTCCACTGTGACCGATCCTTCTAACGCCGACAACTGCAATCCCAGATTCTTTCGCCATATCGATCGCGTGATCCATCCCTATTTTTGCAGCTACATGCCCAACGCCATTATCGCCATCAAATATCGCTGAACTTGGTCCTGTTTTTTCAAACTTGAAATTCGGATTTGTGTTAATGCCGCCTTTTGCGATTCTTTCTGCGTAATACTCCACCCGCATTGCTCCGTGGGAATGAATTCCTCGTGCATCTGCATATGCCAATACATCAGCCACTCCCTCAGCATGTTCTTCGGAAAGCCCCGCTTTATTTAATTTCACTGTCATTAATTTTTTTAATGCTTCTTTCGTTGTTTTCATGCCATTCATCTCCTAGTTTGATTAATATAATTGTCTAATTTAGATAATTTTCCATTTTAACTAGTAAACATTTTTACTCTTTATACGCTAAAACATAAAGTGAATTAATCAACGCTTTCACACCAGTTGCTAACTCTTCTGGGCTTGTATATTCTAATGGATTGTGACTAATCCCATTACGGCTTGGCACAAATATCATCGCTGTTGGCACAATTGGGGCAATGATTTGCGAATCATGACCTGCTCCGCTATGCATCATTTTGTAATTCAAACCATTTTCTTTCGTTTGTTTCTCAATTGCTTCAACGATTAGTTGATCCATAGGAATTGGATCCTCGTCCATCCACATATCGATTTTAACCTCTACACCGGACTCATTGGCAATCCTGTTTATGATACTAGTTAATTCGTCAGTGAACTTTACAAGTACTTCTTTTTCTGTATGTCGAACATCCAACGTGAATAATGCTCCCCCCGGTACAACATTCACGATGTTCGGTTTGACTTCGATTTTTCCTACAGTAGCAACGAGTGGATCGCCATACTCTATTGCCTTATTAATCACGTCTTGAATCATTTGGCTCGCTGCAAATACAGCATCCTTACGATACCCCATCGGTGTAGTGCCTGCATGGTTAGCTACACCTGTTACATCAATAGTAAAACGTCTTTGACCGACAATGCTATGAACAACCCCAACGCTTTTCCCTTCATTTTCTAATACATTGCCTTGTTCAATATGAATTTCAATAAAACCTTTTAAATCTGTACGAAACGCTTTTGATTCTTCCCTAAAATTAAAACCTGCTTCTCTCATTGCATCTACGAATGGAACACCATTGAAATCTGATATGTTTTCAACATCCTCTTTCTTTGCAATTCCAACAAGGTTTTTTGAACCCCAGAAAGCATAAGGGAAACGGCTTCCTTCTTCTTCAGCAAACGAAACGACTTCAAGATTACGCAAAGGCTGGCCGTATGTTTCCTTTAAGTATCGAATTGCTAAGATACCGGCTAAAATTCCGTATGCACCATCTAATTTACCTGCATTTTTAACTGTATCAACATGAGAACCAGTTAAAATTGTTTCATCTTTATACTTACTGCCTTCTAAGCGGCCGAATAAATTTCCCACTTCATCAAAACGAGTAGTCAATCCATCTTCTTGAAGCTGCATTTCCAATGCATTTTGTGCTTCAATCCACTCTTTCGTATAAAGCAGGCGGGTTACACCACCTTTAGGATCCTTTCCATATTCCCCTAGCCAATCTACAAGGTGAGCAATTTCTTTTGTTAAGTCTTTCATCTTCATCTATCCTTTCTATATCTATCACACTACTATAAAGGTTACAATTTATTATCTTGTTTACTTTATGTAACCATAATACACCCGAATAT
>NZ_JBALOZ010000317.1:0-4365 GCF_036965125.1 Bacillus sp. JJ1503 | reverse complement strand
GAATAATATTATTTAAATAATATTAACATAATTTTTAAATAATGGTATAAGAAATTAGTAGATTTTTTAGACTAATTACTTCATAACTTTCGATAAATAGTTATTTTAAAAAAGAAAAGCCGCCTAATGAAGGCAGCTTAGTAAAACTTTTCGTTAACAAACATAATTTAAAAAGGTATAGGTCACCTATCTAAAATAGGTCGATCATCACGGAAAACAGTTTAACTAAATCTGTTTTAGCAAGTATTCACACACATTACTCGAACGAAGCCTAGCCGCTACATAAGGAGGCTCGACTCCTCTGGCGCCTTCAAGCGGAAGTCCGAGCCACAAAACTTTCCCGTCAATGATCACAAACGGAAAGGGAAAGCTCTCGTCCTGCCAGACATCGGAATTGCTCCACTTTTGTTTCGAAATAATGGTCAATTTTACCCGTTTTTCTCTATTTAATAGCTGCTTAGTCCATTCTTCAGATAACTTGCTTCCCTCGGGCAAGGAAATGGTAATCGATGCCTTTGCCGAACTTAGGTCTTGAAAGACAGCTTCCAGTTTTCGCGCATGCATCCAGCTTAATTTTGGGTGTTGGTTGCGTATCCACGAGCCAATTTCTTTCGTTGTAACCGTTTGTTTGTTCCTTACTTGATGGTCAACGAGTTGGCGCAGTGTTTTTCTTGGATAAACATGCTTTTCGATAAAATCTCTATTGCTGACGTGAAGAAATTTTCCTTTCGTTCTCGTAATAGCCACATTAATCAAACGTTCACTTTCCTTGCCAGTCAGCAACATCCCAGCCCGTTCTTGCGGGGCACTATCGACCGTATCAAAGATCATCACATCCCGCTCACTTCCCTGAAATCGGTGGACAGTAGCTGCAATAATATCCGCTTGGCTTCGCTCATTCTCATAAATCTCTTCCAACAGCTGCTCCATAAGATTCGCCTGAGCACGGTATGGAGTCACATACCCAATCGATTTAGCTCCACCCGAGTACGCTTCATGAATCAATTGAAAAGACAGCAGCAGCTGCCATAGATTGAATCTGGAATTGGTTGCTTTATCACTTATACAATGCAAGCCCGTGAAACTCGTATCTACAAGCACAGCAGCTCGCTCTTTAAAAGGAGCAAGGCTTGTGATTCTATTTCTGCTTTTGTATACACTTTCGTGATCGCCAACCAGTGAATGATAGATGTACCGATTCGTAAAAGCTGAAATATCAGGGTGCATCCTGCGCTGTTCTTTTAATAAAAAAAGCTGCGGATGAAGCTTCTCGTCATTCAGCCAATCCACCACTCCCGCCTTATGGAACACATCCTCTTTCAGCCATTTGGCCACAAGCGGATCCCGGCTTGCGGCAATCGGGGGCAATTGCTTGAAGTCGCCACAAATAATGACTCGTTTTCCCAATGATGCGGCAAAAGCTGCCTGTGGAACATAGGACATACTTGCTTCATCAAGGATGACAAGGTCATAATCCTGTTCATAAATAGTGCTATCACTAGCCGCCTTTGCCAGCGTTGTACCGACAATGAACGCCTCTTTGACTAACTGAACTTCTTCCTTCCGGACCTTTTCCAGCAGCCTGGCAATTTTTGTTTCTAGTTCCAGCAGATGATCCGAGTCTCGTTTACTGAAAGAATGGGCCAGGTCTTGCTTTAAGTGGCGTCTTTCTTCAACCAGCCTCTCTCTATCCTTGGCAAGGAGCGGGTCCTGCTTTTCGATCATCTGATTTGTCGTAATGTCGAGATGGGCTGAAAGAGTATCCCCAATGTTCCCACCGTAGCGGAGCACATCCCCTTCTCGAAATCTTTTTTTCTTTTTAATAAAATCAGTCAGTTCCCCCATTAAGACATCAACAGCTTGATTGCTATGCGACAAAATTAATACTTTTTTCTTCTGAAAATATTTATTAGCTGCTGTTCTAGCCAAGGTGTATGTTTTACCGGTACCCGGGGGCCCCCAGACGAACGTAGCCGGATTGTATTTGGACCGCAAAACCAATTCATGGACATTACTCTGGATCTTTTCCTCAGGATGTTTCGTTTCCATGGAAGGATTCATCAATCTCTTCACTCTCATCCGCTTTTGTTTGTTTTTTTTGATTTCATCCAAGCGCTCGATTAATTGTTCAAGCAATTCCCAAGGATCATGCAGCAGATATGCATCTGGAATAAGGTCACCAAAGTTTTGCTCTAATGCCAGAATGATTCCCCTGCCCTCAGAGGAAAGCACCTTTCCACTAGTTTTCATCGTTCCCCATTCCAATTTTATCGAAGAACCAACTGGAATTCTTAATGAGATGGCTGTATCAAAATAGTAACTATACGGGCCGTCATTTGATAACAGCCTTCCATTTATGACAGAATAGCGGCTTCCGCCGAACTTTTTTAAGTGATTAATCTCTTGTTGTAGGGCTTGCTGCCATTCTTTGATGTGTGTTTTGGTTGTTGTCATTGGTTTCCCCTTGTTATTTACTACTCGTAGATAATTTCCAATCAAATGTACTGGTTATTATACATTAAAATGATTGCCTTGAACGGCAAACCGCATGCGTATTTCGTATTGAAATCATTGGAAAAAGCAGCCGTTACTTGGGCGAAGATACTAAATCCTCGGGATATATGAACGGGATTGGTAAATACTATGAAGGTTAAGTAATCAATCGAGGAGGACTAGTATGCAACCGAATCAACAGGCTAATAAGAATTTGGGGTCTGGTTCTAATATGCAACCAGGAGTTGCTGGAACGGATCCGCAGAAAGTGAAACAGGAAATTAGGAAAGATGTTAGTGAGGGGCAAGGTGCGATGACTTCACGAGAGGCAGGAGCAATGAGGGATTAAGAGCCACTCTAATGAGTGGTTTTCAGAACAAAAAAAGGCCTGCACCCTAGTGTATTAAAATATTACTGTACCTGGGGGACAAACACCAAATATTCTGGTAATTTATTTTTTTTACGGTTTTACAAAGAATTGACCTCTAACATGTCAATTCACAAATGTGTGTTTATACCAATTTTTTAAAATATGCCCAAATCCACTTATATCAAGGGTTTGGGAATTTTATTATATTCAATATATCCTTTTGTTTTCTTGTATTTTTCGATTATGTGACAAGTTTGGTGACCAATAATATTTATAATTAGGTTGCTACAAATATTCTTTCTCCTCAGAACAAGTGCATTTTCTTCAATTTAATCTGATCACCTACCCAATAATACAAAGGTAGTTTTTAAAATAAATTACAGCCTGAAACTGTTAAGAGAAAAATCGCTTTTGATTATATGCAAAATTGAAATATTTCTCCCATTAGGTACAAAATCCCAAAAGACTCCTCTATAATAGTAAGAAACAAATATTTAGATTTAAAAAATATTTTTTTACTAATAAAGAATTGTTTAGGTGATCAAAATGGTAAATTCTATAGATTCTACTAAAGTTATTGATACTAATGCAACATCATCTGCATTTGGTTGGGACTTCCAAAGTAATGCAGCTATCTTATTAGCACTTAAACATATAAAAAATTTAGAATCCTTAAAAGTTGAAGGTAATATTGATGATATCGAGCTATATTTAAAAGGTAGCAAGAGAATTTTTGCTCAAGCAAAATCACAAGAAGATCCTACTCCAAGTTCAAATACACTAACAAAATTAAAAGATGCTCTTAAAACTCTAATAAATGCTACTAATCAAAGTGAATACGAAAAAATTATATATATCTCAAATATAATGAATCCATTAAAAAACAATGATCTAAATAACTATTGGGGACAATATTTCTCAATATATTCTTATACTGAATTGAATGATCAAGCAAAGGCAATTATTGATCATTATATTAATAGTGTAGTTAATAATTATCCATTAGACATATCTAATCTAGACTATAACAAACTTGAAATCTGTGCATTCCCTTTTTTCGGCCAAGATGACGAAACAAGGTATAAAATAATCTATGAAGTTGTAAATAAATTTTTAGTTTCCGCCAAGATAAGCTCACCATACGGTTTAGCCCAAGATGTAATGGATTATTGGCAAAGTATATTCTTTCAAAATGCTGCAACTAGAAATGTAGAGTTGAAAAAAGAAGAATTAGTATGGCCAGTAGTGGTTTTAGAATCATCTAACTCATATTATAACGATTTTTTCGATGATTTTGACTTAGGAGAAATTGATGAAATAAGTAGAAAGTATAATGCATTTATAGAGAAAAAAACTGAACTATTTGAATTTATTACACAAGTAATAAATGATTTTAATGAGTTTAGAAATGCAAATCGTAAATTAAATGGAAGACTAGCCTTTGAAGAATTTGTTGAAACGAAATGGCAACACTATAACTCTTTTATAATTAATGAATCAGT
>NZ_JBALOZ010000316.1:0-4069 GCF_036965125.1 Bacillus sp. JJ1503 | reverse complement strand
AAACACACTTTGTCGGACAACTTTTTGGAAATTGACGTTTTCCTGTCCGATAAACTCACTTTACTGGACAGCTTTTCGGAAATTGATGCTTTCCTGTCCGATAAACACACTTTGTCGGACACCTTTTCGAAAATTGACACTTTCCTGTCCGAAAAACACACTTTGTCGGACAGATTTTTGAAAAAGCCTCTTGCCCGGACTAATTTTTACCACTCCTCTGAAGAAAGACCTTTCCCATAATCCGGAAAGGTCTTATTTATTCTAGTCCTTCTTATTTTCTGAAATTGGCCCACACACAATCAGATCACCAGAATCACCTGATGGCTGTGTCAACGCTCATACTTTCCTGTTATTATTTGTGATTAAATACAAACTTTATTTAATTATTACTTGGGAATGCAAATGACAGACTTTTGTCTTCACTTGTTGATAGCCAGCGTTCTGAAATCATCTTTGATTTTGTATAAAATTTTGCTTGATCGGGACCAAACATTTGGCCATCACCAAATCTTGAGCCCTTAAAACCAGCAAAGTTATGATAACCAACCGGAATTGGAATCGGAACGTTTACACCGACCATTCCTACATCAATTTCAGTTGTGAATTTTCTGGCTGCCAGACCATTGTTTGTAAAAATCGTTACGCCATTTCCTAATTCATGCTGGTTGATTAATGTAATCGCCTCCTCTAATGTGTTTACACGTACAATATTTCGAACGGGACCGAAGACTTCTTCATCGTAAATTTCCATGCCCGGTTTTACATGATCAAGCAAAGTTGGTGCCAAGAAGAAGCCTTTGCTATTTTTTGTTATGTCTTTATTACGTCCATCACAAATGATTTTTGCACCTTCTTCTTCACTGCGGTCAATGGCTTTCAAAATATTTTCTTTTGCTTGCGGAGAGATAACCGGGCCATAATCGACATTCTCTGTATAAGCCCCCACTTTTAAGTTATCAATCTTTTCTTTTAAAATTTCTACTAAGCGATCCGCCGTTTCTTGACCCACTGGCATTAATGTAGAAATGGCCATACATCGTTGAGAAGCAGCCCCATACCCTGCACTGATGAAAGCATTCGCTACTTGTTCTAAATCAGCATCTGGCATGACTACCATATTATTTTTGCCTCCGCCTAATGCAACGACACGTTTTCCATATTTAGCGCTTGTTTCATAAATATATTGTGCTACAGGTGTTGAGCCAACAAAAGAAACTGCCTGTACTGCCGGATTTTCAAGGAGTTCATTAACCGCCTCTTTATCTCCATTGATGACTGTCCAAATACCATCTGGAAGCCCTGCTTCTTTCCATAATTCACTCACAAATAAGGGTGTCATAGGCACTCGCTCGGAAGCTTTTAAAATAACAGCATTTCCTACTGCTACCGCCATACATGTCTGGGCTAGCGGCACCATGATTGGAAAGTTGAATGGAGAGATTGCGGTAACTACACCTAGCGGATATTTAGCGGAATAAGCATTAATTTCCCCGCCTACATTTACCGAATATTCGCCTTTCATTAAATGAGGAGCATTTATAGCTAAATCTACAGATTCTATCCCGCGGGTAATTTCACCTATTGCGTCTTCTTCTGTTTTTCCGCTTTCCGTGCAGATTAATTCAATTAATTTATCTTTATTTTCCGTTAGCAAGTGCCGGAATTTCATTACAACCTCTGCGCGTTTAGCTACTGAGATATCCCGCCATGCAGGGAATGCAGCCTCTGCTTTTTCAATTGCATCTTTCACTTCCTCTGCGGAAGCTAACGGCACTTTGGCAATGACTTCTCCTGTAGCAGGATTGAACACATCGGAGAAACGGCCGCTTTTACCAGCAGTCATTTTTCCCTCAATAAAATGTGTAAGTTCTTTCACTTCAGTAATGTTTGTCATTATCGTAGTCTCCTTTCAATAATTAAGCAGCAAATATCATATAGAAAATATGACTCTATCCGTGCGATTCTACTATTTGGGATAAACACTCATAAAGCTTCAATTGCTTGCACTAATCTTGCAAGAATGAAATCCTTTTCCTCCAAGGTAATATTTAATGGTGGGGAAAGTGTTAATACATTGTTATAGCCCGCAACTGTCACACCGTTTTTCCCAATAATCAGCCCTTGTTCTTTACATTTTGCAATGACTTGATTGACTTTCTCTACAGGTAATGGATTCTTTGTGCTGCGATCTTCTACTAGCTCAATTCCTATAAGCAATCCCTTTCCTCGAATATCTCCAACATGAGGGGATTGTGATAGTTTATTTTTTAATTCAGTAACTAAAATCTCACCCATGATAGAAGATTGTTCAAATAAATTTTCTCGTTCCATAATTTCCAAGTTTTTCAATGCAACTGCACATGCCGCGGGAGAGCCTCCAAATGTATTAACATGACGGAAAAAGTCATAGTTTCCGTTTCTAGTGAACTCGTCATAAATTTCTCTCTTTACAGCTGTTGCAGAAAGTGGCATATATGCGCTCGTAAGCCCCTTTGCCATCGTGATAATGTCAGGCTGCACTCCGTAATGTTGATGGCCGAAGGCTTTTCCTGTACGTCCGAAGCCGCAGATTACTTCATCTGCTATTAGTAAGACGCCGTGTTTCTCGCAAACTTCTTTTACACCTTTTAAATAATCATCAGGAGGCATAATGACCCCCCCGCCTGTAATAATCGGTTCCAAAATCATGGCAGCTATCGTTTCTGAGTGTTCCCATGTCATAATTTCATCTACTGCTTTAACAGAAGGTAAATCGGCTACATTCTTATATCCATCCTCATTGTAACGGTACTGATCCGGCGCTTTAACATGAATAAATCCTGGCGATAATGGTTCGTATTTGTATTTCCGTTCAGCTTGCCCTGTTGCCGCGAGTGCGCCCATAGAGTTCCCGTGATAGGCGCGATAACGCGAAACAATTTTATAACGTGTTCCTTGCCCTTTTTGCTGGAAATATTGGCGAGCAATTTTAAATGCTGTTTCATTCGCTTCTGAGCCGCTATTTGAGAAAAATACAACGTAATCCCCGCCTAATAAATCACTGATTTTCTCGGCTAGTAAAATCGCTGAAGGATGGCTAACCGTTAAGGGAGTATAATTGTTCTCAAGGAGTTGGTCATATGCAGCCTTTGCAATTTCTTCCCTTCCATAACCAACGTTTACACACCATAAACCTGACATGGCATCTAAATAGCGATTCCCCTCTATATCCGTCAGCCAAGCTCCTTTCGCTTTTTGAATAATAGTCGTAGCTTGCGGGTTATAAGGCTTCATTGAATTCCAAAGATATTTCTCATCTTTCGTGACTAAACTTTCAGTAATATGAACATTCCTCATTTGAGCCACTCCTTTAGAAATTTGTTACTTCTGCCTTAATTGTGAGGCTTAATATCATGGTTATCATCAGACACAATGTTAAATGATAACTAATTACCGTTTCACACATTGACACTTTTTGATAGCTAAATTCATTCCCGGGCAGATCAAGGCCTTGATACGAATTTGACAAAATGAACAGAATGTATTTTTACTAAGAATCAAACTGCTAGCAACAAATCACTGAATATTCAAAATTAGAAAATTAAAATCCTGCTCTACTTGGAATTCTCAGAGTCTATAATCTGGAAGTTATATTGAGTTGCAAGCAGCATCAATTCAACAGCTAGGCGCTTTGGTGGAAGCATATAATCACTTCCTATTAAACTTTCAATTTTGGATAAGCGATGATATAAAGTTTGGCGGACGATAAATAGCTTCTTTGCAGTCTCATTTTTTAGACAATTACATTGCAGATAAGCTTGTAATGTTTCAATCAGTTGTCCATTATTTTTTGCATCATAATCATAGAGAGGCTTTAAATATTTTTTAGCTAAATCCATAATAGCTTTGTTTTTTTGTATTTGAAGAACTAATTGATGTGTGTAAAGATCTTCATAAAAATAAGAAAGTTGAAGAGCGTTATTGCGGATTAATAAAGTATCGCGTGCAGTTTCACAGCTTTGATGCACTAATTTATAATCATTCATAATCTGACCAACGGCAGTAGTGACCGATAGATTTATATAGTTAT
>NZ_JBALOZ010000315.1:3539-4454 GCF_036965125.1 Bacillus sp. JJ1503 | reverse complement strand
GATGTCATTTGCTACGATTTCCTAGGGGACGGACGATTTGATCATACGACAATTGTAACGGCAAAGGATGCAAATGGGATGCCTTTAGTCAATGCCCATACAACAAATAGCCGGATGAGATATTGGGCCTATGAGGATTCAACTGCCTACACACCGAATATTAAATATAAATTTTTTACAATAGTGGATGATCAATGATTGGAAATGAAACCTTTTTCCTGTAGAAGGAGTAAATCAGTGATATAATAATCGATATAGTTTATTTTTTGAGGTGACAAACGTGGCATTGCATGTAGTTTTATATCAACCAGAAATTCCGGCAAATACAGGAAATATCGCTCGTACTTGTGCTGCGACTGATACAACCTTGCATTTAATTCGTCCTCTCGGCTTTTCAACTGATGATAAAATGTTAAAACGAGCTGGATTGGACTATTGGCAATTCGTCAATATCATTTATTACGATTCGCTCGATGACTTTTTTGAAAAGACGGGAGGCGGGGACTATTTTTTTCTAACAAAGTTTGGTACGAAGCCTCACTCTTCATTTGATTATAGTGATAAAGCAAAGGATTATTATTTTATTTTTGGAAAAGAAACAACTGGCCTGCCTAAGGACATTATCGAGAATAATAAGGAACGTGCTCTTCGAATTCCGATGAATGATAATGTTCGTTCCTTGAACTTATCCAACACTGCAGCCATCCTTATATATGAAGCATTACGCCAGCAAGATTATATACATTTACTGTAAGGAAAAGGACTAAATTAAGTAGTTCCAATATGTGGAGAAAAACTTTATTAACACTAATCAGCAGATTTAACAAAGAATAACGCTCAGGTACTGAGTGTTATTTTTTTGTCACTTTTGTGAAGAAAATAATACGGACAGTCATTCCGTTATTTTCATTAAAT
>NZ_JBALOZ010000315.1:0-3455 GCF_036965125.1 Bacillus sp. JJ1503 | reverse complement strand
GGAACTGGTGTCCGCCAAGGTCTTTTCTTTTTGAAAAATTAGTAAATTTTGGTTACAATGTAATTGAGGCATGGAAAGGATGGTTGTAAATGAATCAAACCATAGAACTTCTTTTAAATCATCGGTCTGTCAGGAAATTCGAGGACAAGCCATTAACAAGAGAACAGATTGAGACTATTGTGAGATGTGCACAATCTGCTTCAACATCAAGCTTTATTCAAGCTTATTCAATTATTGGCATAACAGATCAGGAGAAGAAAAATAAATTGGCCCAAATTGCCGGAGAACAAAATTATGTTGCGAATAACGGACATTTCTTTGTTTTTTGCGCGGAATTATCACGACATGAGCTAGTAGGAGAAATGGAAAACAAGGACGTTCATCCATCCATAGAAAGCACTGAAAAGTTTATGGTTGCGTTAATCGATACGGCATTAGCTGCCCAGAATGCAGTCATTGCTGCGGAATCTATGGGGCTTGGGATTTGCTATATTGGCGGTATCCGCAATAATCTCGAAGAAGTATGCAAGCTGCTAAAGACACCAAAACGGGTAGTTCCTTTATTCGGACTAGCAGTAGGATACCCTGAACAAAATACAGATCTGAAACCAAGACTTCCACTGGAATCGGTTTATCATGAAAATGAATACCATCAAGATAAAGAAGAAATTCGTAACCAGCTGGAAATGTATAATCGTATCATTTCCGAGTATTATATCGAAAGAACAAAAGGAAAAAGAAATGATACTTGGACAAGCCAAATGGCCAATATGCTGGAGAAGCAATCAAGAATGTATATGAAGGAATTTGTAGAAAAATTAGAACTAAACCTCAAATAAAAAAAGCTGCATTTGGCAGCTTTTTTATTTATTACCTGTTCCTGGCTTATCTTCGTAACCAGATGCGAAAATAGCAGCAAGGAAAGCAACCATAACACCGAGAATAATAACCGTACCCATATGTATGAAATCCTCCTTATTAACATTAGTAATTTCAATCAATATATATGCTTATTATAGCCCAATAAAATGAAAGTGTGAAATAAAATCTGTGGAAAATTTGTAACACTTGATCATTTGTGAAGTTTTCATGAAAACCTAATAGACGAATCGGAAACAAATGGGGTATCAACGCATCCCATCTTATCATTCTTCTTTTTACAAAAAATTATTTTAAAAAAGGACAACCGGATGTATTCCCTAAATTAGCATGTTCATTTACAGGCGCGCATAGAGTATATTAAACGTCTCTGAAATTGCGACAGGGGGAGGTCCTTATGGATATTCTAAAAAAAATTGAGATGTATCGACATGAAGAGGCAAAGCTTAAATGGGAAGGGACTTTTGGAGAGTATTTAGAAATTATTAAAGAGAANNCGGGTATATAATATGATTAAAGATTCGGTTATTGAGGACGTAAAGGGGCAGAAACGATATCGCTTTTTCAGCAACCAATTATTTGGGTTAGAGGAAGCACTCGAAAGACTTGTAGAAGAATATTTTCATCCGGCTGCCAAAAGGCTGGATGTTCGCAAAAGAATTCTCTTATTAATGGGGCCTGTTAGCGGTGGAAAATCCACATTGGTCACTATGCTAAAAAGAGGCTTAGAGGCTTATTCCCATCAGGATAGGGGAGCAGTCTATGCGATAAAAGGCTGTCCAATGCATGAAGATCCTTTACATCTTATCCCACACCATCTCAGACAGGATTTCCATGATGAATACGGGATAAGAATTGAAGGAAATCTATCTCCGCTGAACATGATGCGTTTGGAGCAGGAATATAACGGAAGAATTGAGGATGTTCTTGTAGAAAGAATTATTTTTTCGGAAGACCGAAGAGTGGGAATTGGAACATTTAGTCCATCCGATCCGAAATCTCAAGATATTGCCGATTTAACTGGAAGCATTGATTTTTCGACCATCGCAGAATACGGTTCTGAATCAGATCCGAGGGCATATCGGTTTGATGGGGAGCTGAATAAAGCAAACCGTGGGATGATGGAGTTCCAGGAGATGCTGAAATGTGACGAAAAGTTTCTATGGCATCTATTATCCTTAACTCAGGAAGGGAATTTTAAAGCGGGAAGGTTTGCGCTTATTTCCGCTGATGAATTAATTGTTGCACATACAAACGAGACGGAGTACCGTTCCTTTATCTCGAATAAGAAAAATGAGGCCCTCCACTCAAGAATTATTGTCATGCCAATTCCGTATAATTTAAAGGTAACGGAAGAGGAGAAAATTTATGATAAAATGATTCGCGAAAGCGATGTTTATGATGTTCACATTGCACCTCATACGTTAAGAGTAGCCGCGATGTTTACAATCCTAACACGCTTGAAGGAACCGAAGAAGGGCGATATCGATTTAGTTAAGAAAATGCGTCTTTATGACGGTGAAAGTGTTGAAGGCTATAATCGGGCTGATGTGGAAGAATTGAAAAAGGAATACCAGGATGAAGGCATGAGCGGCATCGATCCGCGTTATGTAATCAATCGAATTTCTTCAACGATTATTCGTAAAGAGATCACCTCCATCAATGCACTGGATGTATTAAGATCTTTAAAAGAAGGACTGGATCAGCATCCATCGATTACACAAGAGCTTAGGGAGCGATATTTAAACTTCATTTCACTTGCCCGTAAGGAATATGATGAAATCGCGAAAAAGGAAGTACAGAAGGCATTTGTGTATTCATATGAAGAATCCGCGAAAACACTTATGGATAACTACCTGGATAATGTGGAGGCCTATTGCAATAAGTCAAAGCTTCGTGATCAATTGACAGGCGAGGAAATTAATCCGGACGAAAAGCTCATGCGTTCCATTGAGGAGCAAATTGGCATTTCGGAAAATGCAAAAAAAGCCTTCCGGGAAGAGATTCTTATTCGAATTTCCGCTTATGCCCGAAAAGGAAAGAGATTTGATTATAACTCTCATGACAGGCTCCGTGAAGCGATTCAAAAGAAATTATTTGCCGATTTAAAGGATGTTGTAAAAATTACAACCTCTTCAAAAACACCTGATGAACAGCAGCTTAAAAAGGTAAACGAAGTCGTAGCGCGGTTAATCGATGAGCATGGCTACAATTCGACTTCTGCGAACGAACTGCTGAGGTATGTTGGCAGCCTCTTAAATAGGTAGAATGTAAAATCATGACTATAAAGTTTAGGAAAGAAAAGGACTGACAGCAAATCTGTCAGTCCTTTTTCTACCATTATTTACTTATTCTCTTCAACCAAATGTGTACCTTGTAAATAAACGATTAAATTGCTGCAGGCAGGGCAAATCGGTTTGTTATCGATATAGATCGTACAATCATACATGGAAAGCTCGCCGCATCGGTCACAGCATAGGAACTCGCTCATTATGTCACCTCGATATAATTATGGTTACTAAAGTTTATTTCTGGCTGAATCACTATATGTATTTAATTAGTATAAAAGAAAGCTT
>NZ_JBALOZ010000314.1:0-12845 GCF_036965125.1 Bacillus sp. JJ1503 | reverse complement strand
AAGATCATGAAATTATATTCCGGCCTTGAAGACATCCCTTTTGAAGAAATTATTAATGACATTAAGACTTTACAATAGACCTTTCATAGGTCTATTTTTTTTGTCATGAATATAGATGAACGTGTTATAATAATCAATACGGTAAATAGACGTACCCCCACCTGAAGGATGTCTACGATTTTAAAAAGGCGGGTGAATACATGAGATTCATATTCCCCATGTTCATTATGAGCATACTAATTCTTGCTTCATGCAATATTCAATCCTCTTCGGAAATTGGTAAACTAAATCAAGCAAAACAAACCGTCCTGACGGCAAAAAATATGCCGGCTGAGGATTTTATTCCCCATGACATCACAATTGTTTCTGCTGGAGACTCACTAACTGAAGGTGTAGGGGACAGTACAAATAGAGGTGGCTATATTCCATACTTAAAAGAAAAATTAGAGGAAGATAAGGGAATAAGTGATGCTCATTTTTATAATTTTGGTGTCAAAGGCAATCGTTCAGATCAGCTCTTAAAAAGACTAGATTCAAATAAGATAAAGACTGCAATTGGAGAAGCAGATATCGTCATTGTAACAATAGGCGGAAATGATATGATGAAGGTCGTCCATGAAAACTTTTCAAGTTTAAATTTGAAGGCCTTTCAAAAACAAAATCAACTATTTAAAGATAATTTGGTTGATACGCTCTTCAAGATTCGAAAGGAAAACCCTAGTAGCCTTGTTGTTTTGGTTGGATTATATAATCCGTTCTTTACTTGGTTTGCTAATATTAATGAAATTAATGAGATTGTTGATGAATGGAATACTGAGAGTAAAGAAATCCTTGAAAAATATCCAAATACGTTTTTTGTAGAAATTGATGATCTTTTTCAAAAAAATGCGGAGGATTTACTCTTTACAGATTATTTCCATCCAAATGATAAAGGCTATGAACTTATTGCTGGCCGTGTTTATGATAAGTTGAAAGAAGAAGCTTTAACTAAGCTATCAGAAAGATTTTACACAGTGGGGAATGGAGAGAATTGAAATTGAAGGAACAAAAATGGAAAAAACTCTTTTTCCTTTTATTAGTGATTAACATAATGGTCATCGCAGTGTTATTGGTGGTTGTCAATTCTCCTGTTGAAGATGATCATTATTCACCACAAGACATTGATTTAAATGCACATGTGCCATTTAGAATTCAAACAGATAAGGCTGACTTAAATCAAGTAATCAACCATTATCTTGATAAGGAAGGATTAACGGGGCCAATTGATTACCAAATTTTCTTAGATAATGAAGTTGAGTTGTATGGGTCTGTTCCAGTATTTAGTCAAGAAATACAAATGAAGCTTACATTTGAACCGATTGCTTTAGATAATGGGGATATTCTTCTACAGCAGAAGTCAATATCAGTCGGTCAGCTTCAATTGCCAGTATCTTATGTTTTAAAGTTTGTAAAGGAGAAATATAAAGTGCCCAATTGGGTTACCATACAGCCAAACGAGGAAAGAATCTATGTTTCATTACAAACAATGAAATTGAAAAGCGATATTCATGTAAAGGTTGATGAATTCGATTTGAAAAATGATGATATTCGTTTCACGCTGCTCGTACCGATCAAGTAATAATAATCGATCAAAAAGTATAATGCAAAGGCAGGTCTACCTTTGCATTATGCTTTTTTAATTTTTAACGATGACAACTTCAAGTCCGGGTTCGCTCGTAATGGAACCAACGATAAGGATGGAATATGCCTTGTTGGGCTTTAATTGTAGTTGTGGAATTGGCAGGGCAATATTAGAGGACCCAGCAATTCTTGCTTCGAGGTCCACTGTCGCAGGAGTCAGTCTAATATAGCTTGTATGTTTACGGAAGGATATATTAGAAAAGATAACATCCCTATCCTTAACAGCGATATCTAAGGCAGGTGCATCCGGAGAAAGATGAATGAATCTAATCTTTGTTTCACCTCTAGGCACACGTGGGTCGTCCTCTAGGGCAAGCCACTTCAGATTCTTTACATGCCCAGAAGGAATTAAGGTATAATGTTTTCCTTGCTCAATCGTTACTTTTCGGCTAAGGACGGTCGAAACCATATTGCCTGTTGGATAAATATCAATTTGATGTTTGCCTGCAGGCAAAGAAAGGTAATTACTTACTTCTTTATGGGAGAAATCCTTTAATATCCGAATGCCATCAATATAGATATCTACATTAGGGGCATCAATGGAAGCATGGATGAAACGCACTCTTCCTAGAACGTTTCTATCTTGTTGGTTGGGCAATGTATGAGTACGCATCATTTGAGCTGCCATATTCATATAGTGCAAATGCTTTTGATAATAAGCAATGTGGTTGGAAGGATTTATATATTTATAATAATTTGCAAGTAGGTCATAATAACTAGCCTTTTGTAAAAAATCATGATAATTTTGATTTCGAGACATACCCCTCGCTCCTATCTAGATGTGTATACGTCTATAACTTATGCGAAAGGGCATAGGTTGGTGTCATCTCCTTGTTATTTAACAATCATTTAGGCATAACCAATTTTGGATGTAAAAACACTTTACAAATGGTTAGAAGTTCCATATAATAAAATTAATTAGATGAAAGGCGGGTGAAGTGCAATGACAAAATTATTAATTGTAAGCAATCTCATTGTTTCTAATATTTGCACAGCCCAATCTAATTCTGTTTAATGTGATAGGAATGTTCTTTTTCTATGCTTATTAAACCATGGGCTGTGGTGCCTATGGTTTTTTTATATTTTATTTGCATGGAGGAAGAAAACTTGAATTTAAATTTAATTGGTTTTAATGATTTTTTTGAAAAGGAATTTGAAGCATACAAAATAGAGGGCTATTCAGTAGGACGCGTTTCACTTGAACNNTTGGACGGAGAAAGGCGAATTATTGTGTGAAGTGGCTGGAAAGTTTGCTTATATGGCAGCCTCTAGAGAAGATTACCCTGCAGTTGGAGATTGGGTCGTTTTGAAAGCTCGTCATGATGAAGGTCGTGGCACCATTCATAAGGTGCTGCCAAGAAAAAGTAAATTTTCAAGAAAAGCAGCCGGTGAAAATACAGAAGAGCAAATTGTCGCTACGAATGTGGATACAATCTTTCTTGTAAATTCTTTAAATGATGATTTAAATTTACGCAGAATCGAAAGATATTTGCTTTTATCATGGGAAAGCGGTGCAAATCCAGTTATTGTTTTAACGAAAGCTGATTTATGTGATGATGTTGAAGGAAAGTTTTCTGAAGTAGAAGGTATTGCAATGGGTGTACCGATTGTTTCGGTTAGTGTGCTGGAGGAAAAAGGAATTGAAGGTCTACAGCCTTATCTTCTCCCAGGAAAATCTATTGCACTGCTCGGCTCATCAGGTGTTGGAAAATCAACCTTAACGAATTATCTGTTAGGTGATGAAAAGCAAAAGGTACAGGATATTCGTGAAGATGATGATAAAGGACGGCATACGACAACCCACCGAGAGTTAGTTCTGCTGCCAGGTGGAACAGTGTTAATCGATACCCCGGGAATGAGGGAGCTTCAGCTTTGGGAAAGTGCTGATGGATTGTTGGAAAGCTTTACAGATATTGAAGAGATAGCAGAGCAATGTAAGTATCGAGACTGCAGCCATACTCGAGAGCCTGGATGTGCTGTTGCACTTGCTATTAATAATGGGTTGCTCGATAGCAATCGTCTTGCGAGCTATAAAAAGCTGCAACGGGAATTGGCTTATTTAGAAAGAAAACAAGATCAGCGGGCACAGCTGGAAGAGAAGAAACGCTGGAAAAGCATAAACATAAGCATGAAAAATTCAAAAAAGAAAATGTATTAATGGTTAGATAATGAGATCTCAGTTTATGAGGTCTCTTTTGCATATTTGAGGCAATTCTTTTATTCTTATGTGTAACTTTGAAAAAATAGGCAAATACCCGTACAGGTCAAGCTCCCAATTCATAAGGTAATATGGAAAAATGCCTTAAAAAAGATGAGGAGTGAAGGAATATGTATTATGGAAGTGGCTTTGGTGCAGATCCTTGCTATCCTGGAGCCGGATATCCAGTAGCTGGTGCTTATGAAACTGGTTATCCTGGTTATGGATATCCAGTAGGGGGTGCCTTTGCTGGACCAGTAGGCGGATGTGGCTTTGGTGGAGGCTTTGCCTTAATTGTTGTGTTGTTTATTCTATTAATCATCATCGGTGCCAGCTGTTTTAGTTTTTGTTAAGACATCTAATATATTCAAGACTGTCTTCGGATTCGGAGCGGTCTTTTTTTATTTTACCTCCCTGTTTCTATCTGCCTATTTTATTTTCGTTTTCTCCATGAAAGATTCAAACATTCTTCTCATATAATCTAGTATTGTCCTAAAGGTAAGAAATTGCTTTCTCAAGTTGATGAAGGGGGAGGGCTTATGATTAAGTCCAATTTAATTAAGCCAGTGCTGGAGAATATATATCCAGTCATTGATTATGGCAAAGGAATATACTTATACGATCAAGATGGGAAGGAATATTTGGATGCATCATCTGGAGCCATTACAGCAAATATCGGTCATGGGGTAAAGGAAATAATTGATGCCATGCATGAGCAGGCTAAGCGGGTTTCATTTGTCTATCGGTCACAGTTTACAAGTGATGCTGCCGAAAAACTTGCACGAAAAATTGCCGAACAAACGATTGGTGACTTAAACTGGTGTTTCTTTGTAAATAGCGGTTCAGAGGCAACGGAGACAGCAATGAAAATTGCTATTCAATATTGGCAAGAAAAGGGAATCCACACAAAGACAAAGGTATTATCAAGATGGATGAGCTATCACGGGATTACTTTAGGAGCCTTATCCATGTCGGGGCATACAGGCAGAAGGGCAAGATTTATTCCGCTTCTTGAAGATTTTCCAGTTATTCATCCTCCCTATTGTTATCGCTGTCCATATAATCGAGAGGCGCCAGATTGCGGGTATGTTTGTGCACATGAGCTTGATACAGTGATAAAACGTATAGGCGCCGAACATATTGCAGCCTTTATTGCTGAACCGATCATTGGAGCTTCTGGTGCTGCTATTACCCCTCCAAAAGGCTATTATCAGGTCATTAAAGAAATTTGTGATAGAAACGGGATTCTTTTTATTGCGGATGAAGTGATGACCGGCTTTGGCAGAACGGGTGCTATGTTAGCCTGTGAGCATTGGGGCATCGAGCCAGATATTGTTGCATTAGGAAAAGGAATGGGTGCCGGGTATGCCCCAATTGCAGCTGCGTTAGTAAGCGAACGGGTGATGGAGCCCATCCTCTCTGGTTCAAAAATCGTCATGAGCGGACATACTTTAAGTGCAAACCCCCAGTCATGTGCAGTTTCCCTAGCTGTTCTTGAATACTTAGATAAAAACGAAATTATTAAAGAGGTTGATCAAAAGGGTAATTACTTAATAGAAAAACTTGCTAAATTACAAGAAAAGTTCCCGTTTATTGGAGATATTCGTGGAAAAGGGCTTATGATCGGGTTGGAATTTGTCCAAAATCTAGAAGATAAAACGCCTTTCCCGCGATCCCTTCTATTTACGCAAAAATTAATCCAGCTTGCGCAAATTTGTGGGTTGATTATCTATCCGGCAGGTGCAGGCATTGATGGAATGAATGGGGATGCCGTTTTAATTGCACCTCCTCTTACGATTACTTTCCAAGAAATAGATGAATTACTAAAGCGTTTACAAATCACTTTTGAATCGTTTGCTGAACAATATTTATCAACTGAGGAGGGGGCAAGTAATGGATAATTCCTTCAAAAAAATAATTTCGATCGAAGCAGCATTAGAGTATTTCACTGATGGAATGACCATCTTGTTTGGCGGATTCGGAGGAATAGGCTCTCCTCCAACGATTATCGATGGGATTCTAGAGAAGGGAATAAGAAATCTTACATTGATTGGGAATGATACTGGATTTCCTCATATTGGGATAGGTAAAATTGTTAGCCAAGGGAGAGCTCGGAAAATTATTGCTTCTCATATTGGATCAAATCCAGTTGCTGGACAATTAATGACAGAAGGAAAACTAGAGGTTGAATTTTCTCCACAAGGAATTCTTGCAGAGAGAATAAGAGCTGGTGGAGTGGGATTAGGTGGAATTTTATCAGATATTGGGATGGATAATGAAATGGTATCCAGCAATAAGCAGAAAATCATTCTCGGCAATAAACAATATCTAGTCGAAACAGCATTAACCGGTGATGTATCCATAGTATTTGCAAAGAAAGCCGACTCGTTCGGAAATCTCATCTACGATAAAAGTGCACGTAATACAAATCCCCTTGTCGCAATGGCAGGAGACATAACCATTGCCGAGGTGGAGGAAATTGTCCCTGTTGGAAGCCTAGATCCAGATGAAGTGGTAACACCAGGAGTTTTTGTTGATTATATTGTTCCTTCAAAAGGAGTGAATTGGAAATGGGCATGGGAATAGATATTCGCAATAGAATTGCTAAGCGCGCAGCAGAGGAGATTAAAGATGGAATGGTCGTGAATCTAGGTATTGGCATTCCATCCCTTGTCCCTAATTATTTGCCTGAACAAATGAACGTTATTTTTCATGCGGAAAATGGCATCACTGGTATGGGGCCAAGCCCAATAAAAGGGGAGGAGGATGAGAATCTTTGTAATGCTGGCGGGTTTCCAGTGACCGTTATCGAAGGTGCATCCTATTGTGATAGTGCTATTTCCTTTGGCATGATCAGACGAGGAAGAGTGGATATGACCATCTTAGGATCACTAGAAGTAAGCGAAAAAGGCGATTTAGCCAATTGGATCGTTCCTGGTAAGAAGGTTCCTGGAATGGGCGGGGCAATGGAACTCGCCCAAAAGGCCAAAAAAGTGATTGTTGTAATGAGTCATACGGATAAGCATGGAAAAGCGAAAATAGTGAAGAAATGCTCCCTTCCATTAACCTCTTCAAGCTGTGTTAACATCATTATTACAGAGATGGCTGCCTTTCAAGTGACGGCAGAGGGGTTAGTGTTAACCGAAATATTCTCACCATATACAATTAATGAAATAAAAGCAAAAACTGGCTGTGAATTTCAAATAAGCGATCACCTTAGATTCATAGATTAACAAAAACAAGCAGAATTTGGTAGCATAGAGAGGAGCGGTGGGATGCAAGGAGGAATAAAGGAATGGCTGAACAGGAATCGAAAAAAAGGGATATATCTTCTTCAAAGACTTGTCCAGGAAGGCAGCATTCGCGGAAATGAAAGCAGAGCTCAGGCGATCATCATTGAAAAGTGCAGAGAGCTCGGTCTTCTAGTTGATATTTGGGAAATAGGCGATGAACAGGTAATGAATCACCCTAAATTCTGTTCTGATCGAAAGGATTTTACAGGAAATCCAAACGTGATTGGGGTCCTTAAAGGATCTGGCGGAGGAAGGTCACTCATATTAAATGGACATATCGATGTAGTTCCAGAGGGGGACCGGAATGATTGGATTCATGACCCTTTTAGTGGCCACATCGAAAATGGAAAATTATATGGCAGGGGATCGACTGATATGAAGGGGGGCTCTGTGGCACTGCTTCTCGCTATAGAGGCCATAATCAATCTTGAGATACAGCTTAAAGGGGATGTAATTTTTCAAAGTGTAATTGAAGAAGAAAGCGGCGGGGCTGGAACTCTGGCAGCTGTGTTAAGAGGGTACCAGGCTGATGGCGCCATTATCCCTGAGCCGACAAATATGAAGCTGTTTCCAAAACAGCAAGGATCCATGTGGTTTCGCATCACAGTAAAAGGACGTTCAGCTCATGGTGGAACTAGATATGAAGGAGTAAGTGCGATAGAGAAAATGGTGCTTGTCATTCAAAAATTACAAGAATTGGAGAAAAGAAGAAATGAGAAAATATTAGACCCCCTTTATCAGCATATTCCTATCCCTATTCCTATTAATATTGGAAAAATTCACAGCGGAGAATGGCCATCCTCTGTCCCTGATATTGCGATCATTGAAGGAAGAATGGGTGTTGCCCCTCATGAACAAATGGAGGATGCTGAGAAGGAGCTGGCAGATGCCTTAGAGGAATTGGTTAAGAAAGATCAGTGGCTAAATGAAAATCGGCCGAAAGTTGAGTGGTTTGGCGGCAGATGGCTGCCAGGAAATTTAGATGAAAATCATCCTCTAATGGAAACAATTTCGGCAGCATTTGAACAAGTAAAAACGACAATGCCGATTATTGAGGCATCTCCATGGGGAACAGATGGCGGAATCCTTTCGGTTGTAGGTAACACGCCTGTCGTTGTATTTGGTCCAGGGGTCACCGCGGCTGCCCATGATGTAAATGAGTATATTTCCATTGACGATATGTTTGAAGCTGCGGAAATCATTGCCTTATCGATCATTAATTGGTGTGGGGTTTACGAGGAAATGGCATAAAAAATTATTTATAAAGGGGCCGGGGGTGGGGCCCCTTTTTAGAAATGAGGAATGTATTATGGAATCAATTGCTGAAGTGCAATTGATTAAAAAAGAGAATTATACGATGAAGGTGTATGTTGATTTGTTTAATAAACGAATTCGTGTAGACGATTTATATGGAGATATTTCACAAGGAATGGCAAAAGCTGAAGAAATGGCAAAAGAGCTGCAAGTGGAAAAATTGATTCTGAAAGGAAGAAGAGAACAATTCCCCTTGCTGATTATGTACGGTTATTCGTGTGAAGCGATGATTGACCGCTATTTTCTGGGCTCTGATATGTTTTTTTTCTGCAAATATTATACAACCGAGAGAAGGACAAGCGTTCACTGGCTAAAAGAAGATTCCATAACAGAAAACGTCATGAAGCTTGAACAATACTTAAAATCAGTGAAACCACCACAGGAATATATTCTTAAGAAGCTCAGCTCAGATGATGCAGAAACTCTTGCAGCCCTTTATCAAGAAGTATTTCAAATTTATCCAACACCGCTTAATGATCCAAATTATATTATTGAAACGATGAAAGAAGGAACAATCTATTATGGCTTCCTGTTCAATGGCAAGATTGTAAGTGCTGCCTCGGCTGAAGTGAATGACTTTTACAAAAATGCAGAATTAACCGATTGTGCGACATTGCCTCAACATCGAAAGCATGGTCTCATGAAAATTTTATTAGAAAAGCTTGAAATAGAATTGAAAGCAAATGGGGTGTACTGTGCCTATTCGATTGCCAGGGCTTTATCATTCGGAATGAATGCAGCACTTCATCAGCTTGGCTACTGCTATAGGGGCAGGCTTACAAATAATTGCTATATTTTCGACAAGCTTGAGGATATGAATGTATGGGTAAAGGACCTTTCTCTAAATAGATGAATTTCATATGATTCTCGGGTGTTGTAAATTGTAAATGCCAGATTTTCGGCATCAAAATGACTAATTTTAGGCACATGCTCATATATATTAGCGGGGAGGGGATGAGAATCACTGAAATACATGTGAAATCAAGAGAGGTTCTCTCTGCAATTTTGAATGGAATAGATGAGGGAATTCATGTAGTAGATATAGACGGGAAGACCATTTATTATAATGAAATTGCCGCGAAGCATGATGGAATGAATGTAGATGAAGTATTAGGAAAGCCGCTGTTAACAGCATTTCCTTCATTAACTGAGCAAACAAGTACACTATTAAAAGTAATCAAAACAAATAAGCCCATTTATAATCAATCACAGTCATATGTTAATGCACATGGCCACCAAATCGATACGATAAATACAACATTGCCTATTAGAGTAAATGGGAAAACGGTTGGTGCAGTTGAAATTGCAAAAGATTATTCCAGACTAAAGCTCCTTTCTGAGAGCTTAATTGATTTACAGAAAAAGATGAAGTCTGCTGCGAAGAGTAAAAGAAAATCTTCTAGCAGCACGCAATACACACTAGACAATCTAATAACTGTGAGTCATGAGCTTATTGAAGTTAAACATGAGGCTAAGAAGCTGGCAAAATCAGACTCTCCCATCATGGTATTTGGTGAAAGCGGTTGTGGGAAGGAGCTATTTGTACAAGGAATTCACCATGCATCTTTAAGAGCCAATGGGCCATTTATTGCTCAGAACTGTGCGGCCATTCCGGAATCATTGCTGGAAAGCATATTATTCGGTACTTCTAAAGGCAGTTATACAGGTGCTGTTGACCGTTCTGGTTTGTTTGAGCTTGCAGATGGAGGCACGCTTTTTTTAGATGAAATTCATACAATGCCTATTGAACTCCAAGCAAAGCTTCTCCGTGTTTTGGAAGATGGGCATGTGAGAAGGGTTGGAAGTACAGCGAGTACCTTTGTTGATGTTCGAATTATTGCAGCGATGAATATTCATCCTCAAAAGGCTATGGAGAGTCAGCAAATAAGGGATGATCTTTTCTATCGATTAAATGTTTTAACCTTCAGGTTGCCTCCATTAAGGGAAAGGAAAGAAGATATCATATATCTGCTCGACCACTTTGTTTCATTCTTTAATAAGGTATTAAAGAAAACAGTTAAAGGTGCGGACAATCAAGTTCTTGAACGATTCCTTGCCTATAAATGGCCGGGGAATGTTAGGGAATTTAAGCATGCCATTGAATACATGATGAATGTATGTGAAGGAGATTTGCTAACCACGGATGACCTCCCTGTGATGATGAAGCAACACTTCCGCACGTTGAAAATAGACGAAAAAAATCACAGCTTATCCTTAAGAGATAATTTGCAGAAGCTTGAAGAAAAGCTTATTATGGATGCTCTTAAGAAATCAGATGGGAATGTTAAACAGGCTGCAAAGCTCTTGGAAATTCCCAGACAGACCCTACAATACAAGATGATAAAGCTCGAAATAAACAAGGTTCACCAGCTTTAACCATATCCTCAATGAATGCCGGATTATCGGCATTTTTTTCTTGGCCTCTTTGCTGAAAAATGCCCTCTCAAAAAAAATCCATAGCTCTAAGCTTTAATAATACAGGACCTATTAAGCCAATTAGGCATAAATTGTATAAGGATTTAATAATTTGGCACAGTACTTGCATGTTTTGTTAATAAGAAATTTTTGAGGAGGAGTACGATGAAATCATTTTTATATAAGCCTGGTCGCCATTGGAAGGATATTGAGCTTTGGAAGGATGTAACTGAAGAGCAATGGAACGATTGGTTATGGCAATTAACAAATACTGTTCGTACGGTTGATGATTTAAAGAAAGTTATTAATCTAACCCCTGCTGAAGAAGAAGGAGTGAGAATTTCAACTAAGACTATTCCCTTGAATATTACTCCTTACTATGCTTCATTAATGAATCCAGATGATCCCCGCTGCCCGATTCGGATGCAATCAGTACCCATTTCACAGGAAATTTACAAGACGAAATATGACCTGGAGGATCCGCTCCATGAAGATGAAGACTCCCCAGTTCCCGGACTAACGCATCGTTATCCAGACCGTGTTCTCTTCCTTGTGACCAATCAATGCTCCATGTATTGCCGCTATTGTACGAGACGCCGTTTTTCCGGACAGATTGGAATGGGTGTTCCTAAAAAACAGCTGGATGAAGCGATAGACTATATTAGAAATACCCCACAGGTTAGAGATGTTCTCATTTCTGGCGGTGATGGGCTTTTGATTAATGATAATATATTGGAATATATTTTAAGAAACCTGCGCGAAATTGATCATGTTGAAATTATTCGAATTGGAACAAGAGCGCCTGTCGTGTTTCCGCAAAGAATTACCGAAAACCTCTGCAATATTTTGAAAAAATACCACCCAATCTGGCTAAATACTCATTTCAATACATCGATTGAAATAACAGAAGAATCGAAAAGAGCCTGTGAGATGCTGGCAAATGCTGGTGTACCAGTTGGAAATCAATCTGTGATACTAGCTGGAATAAATGACAGTGTACCAATTATGAAGAGACTTATGCACGACCTCGTAAAAATTAGGGTCCGTCCATATTATATTTACCAATGTGATTTGTCTGAGGGAATCGGACATTTCCGTGCACCGGTTTCAAAGGGGCTTGAGATTATTGAAGGTCTACGAGGGCACACATCAGGTTATGCCGTTCCAACCTTTGTCGTTGATGCTCCCGGAGGCGGTGGGAAGATAGCTCTGCAGCCAAATTATTTAATATCACAAAGTGCAGATAAAATAGTTCTCCGAAATTTTGAGGGTGTTATTACGACTTATCCAGAACCAGAGAACTATATTCCAGGTCGCGCGGAAGGATACTTTAAGGAAGTGTATCCAGATATGGAAGAGAAGCGATCAAAGGTTGGTATTGCAGCATTAATGAATGATCAGAAATTTAACCTTGTCCCTGAAGGCTTAGTACGACTTGAGCGCCGGGAAAAATATGAGCATGATCCTTCACACTTATCATTAAAGGATAAAAGAGAAAAGCGGGATCAGCTAAAAGAGAAGAAGTTCATGGCACAGCAAGTGAAGCAAAAACCTGTTGATTCAGAAATAAAAGCTATTGCCAGCGAATAAGAGGGGGGAATTTAGTGAAGGATACTTGTGCCTGGTGTGATAGTGAAAAGATTAATACCGGAAACGGGGATGTTTATTGGGAGCTGCCCGATGGTTCAAGAGCGATAAAAATTAGTGAGGTCCCAACCGTCTTTTGTCACGATTGTCAGATGGAATACCAAACAGATCAGCTAGTTAAAGAAATTGATGACCAATTGTTTCTTATCAATACGAGAGAGATCGGCCAAGAAACAACTTTTACAAATTTAATGGCGCAGCCTAGATTATTGAAAAGAAATTATTTTGATTTTTCAACGTAATTTGTGATTTATCGCAGATTAACGGGCTGTAAGATCCCCACTTCAAGAAGTTAAGTA
>NZ_JBALOZ010000313.1:0-3522 GCF_036965125.1 Bacillus sp. JJ1503 | reverse complement strand
ATATGAAATCAACATCAATACACCTATAATATAAGGATAATGATGTCTCTATAGGAGCTGATAAAATGGTTGAAAGAAGAAATCCCATTCCTGTTGGTGAAGCTGTTCAGCGGGTAATGAACTTTGAAAAAACAGGACACATAGAATACGTCTCAATAAATGAGAGTTTCGGAAGGTATTTGGCAGAAGATATAACTGCCACTGATGATGTGCCTCATTTTGACCGTTCTCCATATGATGGTTTTGCTGTCAGAGCGATCGATACGAAAGAAGCATCACCAGACAGTCCAATTGAATTTGAAGTTATTGATCATATCGGTGCCGGACACGTGACAAGTAAAATGGTTGGCTCATTCCAGGCGGTTCGCATTATGACTGGGGCACAGATGCCTGCAGAATGTGATGCGGTTGTAATGCTTGAGTTAACGAAAGGCTTTGAAAAAAACGGGAAAAATTATATGTCCATTAAACGTTCATTCAATTCTGGGGATAATATCTCATTCCGAGGTGAGGATGCAAAAGAAGGGGACATTCTTATTAAAAAAGGGGCAAAAATAAATCCAGGAATTCAGGCCATACTAGCCACGTTTGGCTATGCAAAGGTTCCGGTTGCAAAAAAGCCGGTAGTAGGTCTATATGCTACAGGAACTGAGCTGTTGGATGTAGATGATCAGCTACAGCCTGGCAAAATAAGAAACAGCAACTCTTATATGATTGCTGCCCAAATAGAACGCGCGGGTGCAGAAGTTATGTATTTTGGTAAACTTCCTGATGAGTTTGACACATGCTATGAAGCGGTAAAATCAGCTTTAGATAAAGTAGATTTATTGATCACAACAGGTGGAGTTTCAGTCGGTGACTTTGATTATCTCCCAGCCATATATAGTAAAATGAATGCTGAAGTGCTTTTTAACAAAGTAGCCATGAGGCCTGGCAGTGTGACGACTGTAGCACAATTAGAAGGAAAGCTTTTATTCGGTTTATCGGGAAATCCCTCCGCTTGCTATGTTGGTTTCGAACTATTTACCCGTCCAATCATAAGGAAAATGCTATTTGCTGAAAAGCCTCATCTTCGGAAAGAGAAGGCTGAACTTACGGTTGAATTTGCAAAAGCAAATCCTTTTACCCGCTTTGTTAGAAGTACTGTCACTGTAAAGGACGGAAAATTATTGGTTTTTCCAAGTGGTGTAGACAAATCCAATATCGTAATGAGCCTTGCCGGAGCTAATTCCTTAATGATTCTTCCAGGGGGAACGAGGGGCTTTCAAGCAGGCTCTGAAGTGGATGTATTGCTGCTAGAGGACTATGACGGAAGCGAGTGGCCATGGTAACGTCTCCATATGTTTTTCAAGTGGTTGGTTACCAAAACAGCGGAAAAACAACACTTGTAAATAAAATTATTACTCATCTTACGAAACATGAATTAACAGCCGCAACGGTTAAGCATCATGGTCATGGAGGAAAGCCTGAACTGCTTGAAACGAAGGATTCTAGTCAGCATATTTCTTCTGGGGCACTCGCAGCTATTGTGGAGGGGGATGGAAGAATCCTTCTCCAAGCCGAGAAAATAAAATGGACGATTGATGAGCAGCTTGTGATCCTAAAGCAAATTAACCCAGACTTTATTATAATTGAAGGCCATAAGCATGCCAGTTATCCGAAAATTGTCATCCTGAAATCGGTTGATAGCTATAAATTTCTTACAACCTTAACGAATATTAAAGCAGCTTTGTATTGGGATGAGGAAAATGCCACGATTAAAGATGCTTATCCTAACATTCCATTTTTTTCTATCCATGATAAGGCAGGGGTAGAATGGATTATCAAGTTCCTAATAAACCAGCAAAGTAAATAAAATGTAAACGCCTCAAAACCGTCACAATTTGGCGGTTTTATTCCTTTCTGTGATAATTTTCACTTAACGAAAATGAATTAGCAGATATAGTAAAGTCAGCATTCCAAAGGGAGGAGAAAATAGTGAATCTATTTTTACCAAAACAGCACGGGGCTTGGGCGATGCTAATGATCCCGTTTTGGCTGGGAGTTGCTGCAAATGATTTCATGTGGATACATATCCCTTTTTTCTTTGGCTGGCTATTACTGTATTTAGCTACATATCCAATGCTCCTTTTATTTAAAAGGAAAAAGATAAATTTCTATCGAAAATGGACGATTATCTATGTAGTGCCGGCTTTGATATTGCTCTTGATACCATTATGGGAAAGACCTTCCATAGTGATATTTGGGCTGCTTATGATTCCTTTCTTTACTCTTAACGCCTATTATTCATCGAAAAACAGGGATCGTGCATTAGGCAATGATTTGAGTGCTATTATTGTGTTTTCAATAGCAGGGTTAGCTAGTGGCTTTCTTCCAAATGGAGACCTGATTAGTGAGGTTTGGATAGTCTTTTTTGCCTCCATTTTATTTTTCACTGGCAGTACCTTTTTTGTAAAAACAATGATAAGAGAAAAGAAAAACCAAAAGTATAAATGGATATCCTGGTTATTTCATATAGCGATTATTATGGTCTGGATCATGACGGGCAATTGGTTAGTAGTGGCAGCCTATATCCCAAGCCTAATTAGAGCCGTCATTTTTTACGGCAAAGGCTTGACGATGGCCAAATTAGGGATTCTTGAAATTGTAAATACCGCTTATTTTTTCATCACCGTTCTTATTGCCATACAATAAAAAAAACGCTTCGACTTTAAGCGTTTTTTTTTGAGCTAATCAATATTACATATCTCAACTGGGCAGTTTTCACAGTCTATTTCGTTTTTTAAATAGTTAAGGCTGTGGATAGTAATGATTCCTTTTTCTACCGAAATAATTTCTTTTTTTCGAAGTTCTCCTAACATCCGGTTAACCACTTCTCTGGATGTTCCGCAAAAATTGGCGAGCTCTTGGTTCGTTAATGGGATGCTTAACGTAATTCCATTTTCGGAAATCACTCCATAGCTATTGGAAAGTCTAATCAATGTTGAATATAGGGCACCCTTTTTCCCATGGAGAATGAGATCTCTAAATTTAGTTTGTGTTTTTCGATATTGAAGGCTTGTCCACTTCATTAATTCAAGTGCTAGCTGATGCTCCTGTTTTAATCTTTCCTCTAATTCATTTTGAGCGATAACCGCAACCTCTCCACCCTCAATTACCTTTGCACTTAGCATATACCTTGGTGCTGAACAGAAAAGTGTAAGCTCCCCAATGATATCACCTGTAGAGCACATTCTTAAAGTAAGCTCACGTCCATCTGGAACGATTTTACTTATTTGAATTAAACCGCTTTCAATAATAAACAGTTCGCTTGCTTTCATCCCTTCTTGGAATAGAAAGGTGCCTTTTTCAATTTTTCTTTTATGATTAACAGTTAGTAATAACTCTTTAAGCTCATTAGAAAACTCAATTTGAGACTCCATTTGATAAACCACCTTTTCCCGTAGTGTCTGTCCGTGGGAAAAACGAACCTTTAACGTTAGAATAATTCAATCTTTTAGGGATAATAACACTATTATATTG
>NZ_JBALOZ010000312.1:10666-15362 GCF_036965125.1 Bacillus sp. JJ1503 | reverse complement strand
CCATATTCTTCTACAAACTAATGAGAAGATAGATTTTCCATTATATATAACAAAGCGGAAAGGTATTATTCAAAACTTGGCAGAGGACAGAGGGCATTCTGGAAGGAATATTGTTTTTTATGATTTAGATGGTAATAAATTTGATGTATGGGGTGAACTTAGTCCAATCTTCAAAGAAAAATATCTTATTTCCAGATAGCATGCTAAAGGAGGCGATGATTCTACAAAACAGAAAACAAATAAAAAACCCTAGAACCATTGATATAACAAGGTTTCTAGGGTTTTTCCTTACGCTATTTACAAAGCGTATTAATTAACGAGAGTAGAACTCAACGATTAGAGATTCGTTAATTTCAGCTGGAAGTTCAGAACGCTCTGGTAAGCGAGTGAAAGTTCCTTCTAATTTGTCAGCATCGAATGTAACAAAATCAGGAACGAAATTGTTAACTTCGATTGCCTCTTTAATAATGTCAAGGTTGCGAGATTTTTNNCAACACGGTAAGATGGGATATCTACACGCTTGCCATCAACTAAGAAATGACCATGGTTAACAAGTTGGCGCGCTTGGCGACGAGTGCGTGCTAAGCCTAAACGATAAACAACGTTATCAAGACGTGATTCTAAAAGAACCATGAAGTTTTCACCGTGTTTACCAGCCATTTTGCCAGCTCTATCAAATAGGTTACGGAATTGACGCTCATTTACACCATACATATGACGAAGCTTTTGCTTCTCTTGTAATTGTAATCCGTATTCAGATAATTTTTTGCGTTGGTTTGGACCATGTTGTCCAGGAGCGTAAGGACGCTTTTCTAATTCTTTACCTGTACCGCTTAGAGAGATTCCAAGACGACGAGATAATTTCCAGCTTGGACCAGTATAACGAGCCATTTAAGACTCCTCCTTTAATGTTTTTATTTTGGTAAAATAAAAACAGATGTGCTATAAGTTATGGTCATTTTGTTTTCATGTACCTTCGCCCTAGCAGCTAAGGGTTACGCAGTACCCCTTCTTCAGAAAAGCTTCGAAAAGCTAATTGAGGAACAAAATGAATTCATAAAACAGTACACATAGGCTGCAATATTTTACACAAAGAGTATTATATAATTTTTGATTAAGAAAAGTCAAGGAGTATTACGGAAGATGGTGAAGAAAGCGGCTTAATTTTTTCCTGCTCCCATCATTTATATATGATATAATAAAGTAAGTAAGATTAAAACCATCTAAGAGTGATACTAGTGAATGAATTAAAAAAGAGTAGTTTATCCGATTTATGTTAATCGGTTTTTTTAAATTGGTTACAGTTTAGTTTTAACAAATCGGGTATAAGTATTGGGACAGTTGAAATGAAATAGTCAAAAAGAAATAAGAACTTTTGTCTATTTACATATATAATGGATTTATATGGGAAACGGGAATGAAAATAGGTGATGATTAGATGGTTAATAATGAGCATGAATTAATATTGAAATTGAAAAGTAATTTTTTTGATATCATAGATACAGAAAATGGCTTTTTGGTATATGATGATGTATTGAAAAATATGCTCTCAGCCATCAAAACCTTATTAAATGCCAAGGAAGCTACTTTTTTTAGTTTTAATAATTGTAAAGAGAAATTACTGATTGAGACCTCTACACTTAACAGCATAGAACAAGTTACATGCCCAAATATTTCTAAGGAAGAATTGATAAATGAGGTTGGTCAATTACAGTCCTTTTATCGTGAATTGCCGGGATTTGAAGAATATGATTTAATGCTAGTTTTGGAGAAAAAGAATTCCTTTCTTGGAATTATGGCTTTGAAAGAGCAAGAAGCTGGTATGAACTCTCTTTCTGATAATGTTCTCGAGGGAATAAGTCATCATACTTTAAAATTTCTTGAAAATGTTCAATCACTTAATAATAAAGTATCAGAGGATAGAAGGTATAAACAGCTATTCCGTGTGACAGAAAAATTTCATTCTACGATGAATATGGATGATGTCCTCGGCGAAATTATTTCTACACTTAAAGAGGTCTATCCAACATTCACTTACTACCTCCTGCTTTCACATGATAATCATATGCTTGAAGATCTGCCTATAAAGGATTTAGACTTCAATAGCGAAAATATTGCGGCTATGCAGGCATATGTAACAGGCAATATTCAATTTGAAGATTCCGTTCAAATGAAACGATCAGTTCTATATGCACCTTTGAAAGGAAAACAGGGCGTTTATGGGGTTTTGCAAGTAATTGCTTCCAATACCATTGTTTTTCCAGATAGTGAAGTTGAGTTTATCACTCTTTTAGCAAATACAGCGGGCAGTGCATTAGAAAATGCTCAGCTTTACCAGCAATCGAAGCGCCTTATTACAGACCTAAAATTAATCAATGAAACTTCTCATCGCTTGAACTCAAATTTAAGATTAACAGAATCAATGGCGTTTATGACTGAGCAAATTTCGGACTCTTTTGGAGCAGAAGAAGTTGGTTTCATCTTATACGGTAAAGGTGGAAAACAAATTGAGGTATTAAAGGGAAGTACAGCTTTCTTTCACACAAGTGACGCAGAAAGCTATATCCAATATATAAAGGGCAGAATTGATAAAGAGGTGGAGTCCCTTTTTATTGGTGATTTTCAATTGTCATTTGAATCAGGTGTGAAGCATTTTAAATCGATAATGGCAGTTCCTATGACCCAGTCTGGAGTCCTAAAAGGGTTTGTACTTGTTATGAGTGAGCCGCCTTATCGCTTCTCTTTTGAAACCTTTAAGCTTCTGCAATCTTTGATCCACCACTCCACTCTGGCTATTACAAACTCAATGCTTAGAGAGGAACTTGAAAAGATGGTTGTAACAGACCATTTAACTAAGCTATATTCGCGAAATTATCTCGATGATAAAATTTATCAATCGATGAACGAAGATCATGAAGGAACGTTTATAATGATTGATATTGATAATTTTAAAACCATCAATGATACGTATGGTCATCAAGTTGGGGATGAGGTTATCATTCAGGTGGCAGGGCTGATAAACGCCAATATTAGGGGAACAGATATTGGTGCAAGATGGGGCGGGGAAGAACTTGCCATTTACTTGCCAGGAGTTTCTTTAATCGCTGGTGTGGTGATAGCTGAAAGGCTTGTTGCGAGAGTGTGTGAATGTTCCAACCCTCAAGTGACCATTTCATGTGGAGTTTCACATTGGACCAGAGGACAAGGGGATACGTACGCCTCATTATTTAAACGTGCTGATAAAGCATTATATGTTGCTAAGCAAACTGGAAAAAATAAAGTCATTGTTCAAGAAAGTGATATTGTCATTGAAAAGACTTCGCCATAATTCTGTGGCGAGGTCTTTTTTTCCTCATTAAATAAGCATTCAAAACTTTCATATTATGCATACCCTGTAAAGAGATCTTTTTTTATTTTATGATGAGAGCGTTTACTGAAGAGGGGAGATTTTATGAAAGAGAAAAAAGATTTGAGTTTCGAAACGAAGGTCATCCATGAAGGATATGAAGCAGAAAAATATTGCGGCAGTCTGGCACCGCCTATTTTTCAAACATCAACATTTGCATTTGAAACAGCCCAGCAAGGGGAAAGGCGCTTTGCTGGAAAAGAAGAAGGCTTTGTTTATTCTAGACTTGGGAACCCGACAGTAAAAGTGCTTGAGGAAAGAGTAGCGACATTAGAAAATGGTGAAGCTTGCCTAGCATTTGGGTCGGGAATGGCTGCTGTGTCTGCTGTTCTGTTTGCACTGACCAAAACAGGTGATCATATTTTATGCTCTCAAGGCGTGTATGGCTGCACATTTGGCTTACTTCAGATGATGAATGATAAATATAATATCAGTCATGACTTTTCTGCGATGGAAACAAGGGAGCAGCTGCTTGAAGCCATCCGTCCAGAAACAGTTTGTATCTATGTAGAAACACCTATTAATCCAACTATGAAGCTTGTAGATTTACAAATGGTAGCTGAGATTGGAAAAGAAAAGGGAATTCTAGTTGTAGTAGATAATACTTTCAGTTCCCCTTATTTACAAAATCCAATCAATCTTGGCTGTGATGTTGTTATCCATAGTGCGACTAAATATATTTGTGGTCATGGAGATGTGATTGCAGGTCTTGTAATTGGGCCTAAGGAGTTTATTGAGGAAGTGGCCATGACAACGCAAAAGGATATAGGCGGAATTATCTCTCCTTTTGATGCTTGGCTGCTGCTAAGGGGTTTAAAGTCTTTGGCAGTAAGGATGGATCGCCATTGTGATAACACAGAGAAATTGGCAGATTACCTGCTTTCACATCCAAAGGTAAACAAAGTGTATTATCCTGGACATAAACATAATTCAGAATTTGAAATTGCCCAGAAGCAGATGAGAAGATCAGGTGGAATGATTTCCTTTACTTTGAAAGGGGAAAAGGAAACAGCTCAAAATTTTATGAATGCATTAAAACTTATTAAAATTGCTGTAAGTCTAGGAGATGCAGAAACATTAATTCAGCATCCAGCGACAATGACCCATGCGGCTGTACCGAAGGACTCCAGAGAAAAAATGGGGATTGATGATGCGCTTTTAAGACTGTCTGTTGGACTTGAATCTTGGCTCGACATTCGTGACGATATTGAACAGGCATTGGAAAAAGTAGAATAAGAGCAAAACGCGATGAGATTTTTCATCGCGTTTCTTGTCAATTTATAAAAAGGA
>NZ_JBALOZ010000312.1:0-10636 GCF_036965125.1 Bacillus sp. JJ1503 | reverse complement strand
GGTCAACCTCATCAAATCGATTTTTTTCAGGTGAATCAATATCCAGAACACCGATTAACTGGCCATTTTTGATGAGTGGGATAACAATCTCTGATTGAGATGCTGCGTCACAGGCGATATGGCCTGGGAATAAATGAACATCTTCTACACGGACAGTTTCCATGAGTTTTGCTGATGTACCGCAAACACCCTTTCCAATCGGAATTCTAACACATGCTGGAAGGCCCTGAAATGGCCCAAGGACAAGCTCACCGTTTTCCATTAAATAAAATCCAACCCAATTAATCCGATCTAAAAATTGGTTTAATAGAGCGGAAGCATTGCTTAAATTTGCAATTACATTACTTTCCCCCTCAAGCAATGCAGCGAGCTGCTTTTTTACTAATTTATAGTTTTCTTCACGTTTCCCGCGGTAAGTTTCGACGTTAAACAACTTCATACACCCTGCTTTCTATCAATGTTTTTAAAAAAATCGCAAAATCAGAAGAAATACCCAATACTTTGTCGAGATTTTTATAAAGGATATAGTGATTTTAACAAGAATGTTTATACATAACAAGAAATCCACGTTATTTGACAATTTTTCGCTGTTACTGTCAATTTGCTTATGGTCGCTATCTATGTTTTTACGCTAATGATCGTGATGAATATGTTTGTTGTAATAAAGCTAATAAAATTATAAAGCAGGTGAAAACATGAGCAGAGATGTGAAAAGGGCAATTGTTAATGCAGCAATCAGTCTATTTAATGTCAATGGATTTGATGGCACATCGGTACGGGATATTGCCAATAAGGCAAAGGTGAACTCGGCAAATATTGCTTATTACTTCGATAATAAACACGGATTGCTAGAGCATTGCTTTACAGTTTTTTTCGAAGGGTATGTGGAGCAAATTGAAGATGGATTTTCAACCCTTGATCAGGGTGCAGCAGGCTGTTTGAGAAAAATTACGGAAAATGTGATGTATTATCAATTTGAAAATATTTATTTAACGAGATTAATATGGAGGGAAATTTCAATTGACTCTCAGGTTGTTCGTGAAATTATGTCAACCTATTTGATGAAAGAAAGGTTTTATTTAAGTAAAGTATTTGAAAGAGGAATGATAACGAGAGAATTCCGAACTCTATCTCCTGATTATATGATTCTCCAATTAAAGGGGCTATTAAGTATGCCTTTTTTAAATATACAATATATGACTGAAGTTTTGCATGTGATGCCAAACGAAAAGTATTTTGCTGAAAAATACGTTCGTGAAGTTTATCACTGGATTGATGGGGTTATATGCAAGCGGCCGTATGACCCGCCAATTTATCTAGCCGTAAAATAAAAATGGAAGGAAATCTAAGCAGGATTTCCCTCAAAAAAGCATCTCATCCATCCCTTGCCCAAGATCCTTAATTTGATGAGAATCAGATCCATATACAAGCGGGATCCCTTTTTTCAAGGCTTCTTTTACAACCCAGTTAGGTGGATAGGGCTCCCTGCATAGAGGTTTGGAAAATCCAGCGCCGTTATAGTCTAGCTCATATCCCTTATTACTAATAGCTGAAAGGACCTCTTGAATAAGTTCAACAAATTCCCTTTGTGCCGGAAATTTTTTTTGGAATTTTTTCACTAACGTCATATGACCGATCCTTTTTGGTTTGAAAGGACCTAAGTCAGAATGAATGGACTTAAGCAATGTATGAAAATATGCCTCGTAAATAACCTCGATAGAACCATATTTTTCAATCATTTGCCCAAAAACTTCAGGGCTGTAATCCAGACAGTCATAGCCATTTCCAAACTTTAAAAAATGGACAGATAATATAGAGTCGTCTAATAATGGTCCATATTGAGTTAGAAAGGAGCGCGTCTCTTCTTCAAATCCCTCAATAAAATCTACTTCAAGTCCTGCGTTAATTTTGATTTTTTGACTGAAGATAGATCTTACCCTTTCTATTTCTTGCAAGTACTTCTCAAGCTCTTCCATTCTCATGGAGCTGTCCCGGGCTGGTGTGGGGTCATTAAATCCTATAGGCAGTGGTGCGTGCTCGGTAAATGATATTTCCTTAAAACCTAAGGCAATTGCTTTTTCGACATAACCCTCAAGAGCATCATTCGTGCCATGAGGACAGAAGGGAGTATGAATATGTCCATCTTTTTCCATTAGAAAATTAAACCTTCTTTCTGTAAAATTCAAGAAAAGGCAAAATATTTGAAAAAATGACACGCTTAGTGTTCAATAAAGAATACAATGTACATTTTTTTCCCTAATTTAGATAAAAAATTGAAATTAATAGTCAAAAATTGTCGTATACATGGTATCATAAAAACATTGAACTGAACATTATTTTTAATTCGATATAGAAGGATTTGGCTCGGAACAGAACAGGGGGCTTTTTGGAGAATGGAATATATTATTGGCGGCATCGTCATCGTGATCGTGCTTTTTTTAACAGGATACATATTAAAGAAAAAATATTATAAAGAAATAGATCGGCTTGAAACATGGAAGATGGATATTGTTAATCGCCCTGTTCTCGATGAAATGTCTAAAGTAAAGCAATTAAATATGACTGGACAAACGGAAGAATTGTTTGAGCGCTGGAGAACTGAATGGGATGATATTGTTACGGCCCAGCTTCCAAATGTTGAAGAATATTTATTCGATGCGGAGGAATATATCGATAAATACCGCTTTAGGAAGGCAAAAGAAGTACAGCAGTCTACCGAAAACTTTTTAAACGAAATTGAAGAAAATATTAAAAAGTTATTAAACGAATTGAACGAGCTAGTTGGAAGCGAAGAAAAGAATAGGTCAGATATTGAAGAGTTGAAGGATTTATATCGCGAGAGCAAGAAATCCTTATTGGCACATCATCACACATATGGGAAAACAGCTGATATTCTTGAGCAGCATTTAGATGAAACCTTTGCAAAATTTGAAGTTTTTGATGAAAAAACAGATAATGGCAACTATCTAGAAGCACGGGAAATTGTTTTAACCATTCATGCTCAGCTAAATGAAGTTAAATTTAAAATGGATAGAATCCCTGAATTTCTTGTCGAGTGTCAATCGAAAATCCCATCTCAATTGAAAGAATTGAGTGACGGATACAAAGAAATGGTTGAACAGGGATATATCCTTGATCATATTGAATTTGATAAAGAAATAAACAGACTTGAAAATCAAACATCGGCTTATTTAAGTCTAATCGAGATGGCTGACATGACAGATGTACAAAAAGGAATAGAAGAAATTAAAGGCAGCATTGATTTCCTTTATGAACTGCTTGAAGCTGAGGTTCATGCGAAGCATTATATTGGACAGCAGGATGAGCCCACAAGGAATATGTTATTTACGAATAAAGAAATAAACAGGCAGTTAAAGGATGAGGTGGAGCTCGTCCGTCAAAGCTACCATCTTTCAGAAAAGGATATAATCATTCAGACAGAGCTAGAGAAGAAGTTAAGCCAATTAATTAAAAGCTATGAGGTTCTGGAACACAAAATAATTTCAGAAAACACGGCTCATACATTGCTTAAAACGGAGCTTGAAGGAATTAAAGAACAATTGGAAGAGATTGAGGAAGAGCATGTTAAGTTTGCAGAAAAGCTTCAGGCACTAAGAAAAGATGAAATGGCTGCTCGTGAAAGCATTGATGATTTAAGAAAAAGATTGGCTGAAACATCAAGGCTTGTTTCAAAAAGCAATATTCCAGGGCTTCCTCAGGACTATTTATATTTAATGGAAGATGCAAAAGAGAGCATTGGAAATGTCATTCTGAAGCTTGATGAAAAGCCGCTGAATATCCAAACGATCCAGCAATATTTAGAGGTTGCTGTGCTGACTGTAGAAAAAATTGTCAATACAACAAATGATATGATTGAAACGGTCATGCTCGTTGAAAAAGTTATTCAGTATGGAAACCGCTATCGGAGAAGATATCCCTCAGTTGCAAGAGGCTTACAGGATGCAGAGGCTTCCTTTAGAGGATTTGATTACAAGACAGCCTTAGAGCAGGCAGCAACAGCGGTAGAGGAAATTGACCCTAGTGCAATGAAGAAGATTGAAGAATTAATAAGTGAATAGTAAAGAAGAAGAGGTGTCCGATAGGGATACCTCTTCTTCTTTGGTTATCTTATGATAGGTCTTTAGTGGATTCTATATTCTTTGTCTCATTAAGATCATTAAAAATTTGCCAAATAAACTTAAAACGTTTTACACCTAATTTTCATTTTTTGCGATAATATAGGAAAGATGCATTTTCATTCAATCATATTTATGCTAAGATTTACAGTTGCCATCCGTTTATTTTTAGGAGGAAAGTAAAAATGATTTACTTTGATAATAGTTCAACGACTAAGCCATATAGTGAGGTTTTAGAGTCTTTTTTAAAGGTTTCCTCAGAGTATTTTGGAAATCCATCATCCTTGCATGGGCTAGGTGCTCAATCGGAAAAGCTGCTTTCCCAAGCAAGAGAACAAATAGCAAAGCTTTTAGATGTCCAAAAAAATGAAATATACTTTACTTCCGGCGGGACTGAAAGTAATAATATTGCGATAAAAGGTGCGGCTCTCATGCATAAAGGCAGGGGTCGGCACTTAATAACAACCGAAATTGAACATCCTTCAGTAAAGGAATCCATAGAGCAATTAAAGGGACTGGGCTTTCGTGTCACCTATGTCCCTGTTGACCAATACGGGATTGTAAAGGTAGAAGATATTGAAAGAGCGATTTGTGATGACACCATTTTAGTTTCTGTTATGCACGTAAATAACGAGATTGGCTCTATTCAGCCAATTCATGAAATTGGACAGCTTCTCATGCAATATTCTAAAATCCTTTTTCATGTCGACTTTGTTCAAGGTATTGGAAAGGTGCCCCTGAATATTCGTGAAAGCCGAGTGGATTTATGTACAATATCAGGGCATAAATTTCATGGCCTAAAGGGGACGGGAGCTCTGTTTGTTCGAGATGGGGTAAAGATTTCTTCATTAATTACAGGCGGAGGACAGGAATGGCGGCTTAGAAGTGGAACTGAAAATGTTGCAGGTATGGTTGCGATGGCGAAGGCTCTTAGGCTAACATTTCTGCAGCAAACAAAGCAAATAAATAATATGGTGAAAATTAAGGATTTTTTAAGAGACAAATTGGAAATGATAGAAGGGGTTACTATTCATACCCCTATTTGCCAGTCGGCTCCTCATATTATTAATTTTTCAATAAAAGGATTTAAGGCTGAAGTGTTCATACATGCTCTGGAGGAAATGGATATTTACGTTTCATCTACAAGTGCATGCTCTTCAAAAAGGCAAAAGGCAAGCACGACATTAATCGCTATGGGCATTCCTGAGGAAGAGGCGTTGAGCGCTATTAGAATTAGCTTATCCTATGATAATACACTTAATGAGGCAGAGCAATTTATGAAGGCAGTAAACGAAGCCGTTGCTAGGCTAAGAAAGGTAATGAACTAAAATGAATTATGATCGTATTCTTATTCGATATGGAGAATTATCAACAAAAGGAAGAAACAGAAAGTTATTTATCGATCAATTACGGAGAAATATTAAAAGGGTTCTCCGTAATTTTGAAAAAATAAAAATTGAAGCAAATAGAGAAAGAATGTTTGTGTTATTAAATGGAGAAAACGGTGATGAGATCATCGAGCGTTTAAGGCGTGTATTTGGTATTCAATCATTCAGCCCCGCGGTAAAATCGGAAAAAGACTTAGAAAAAATGAAGGAAGCAGCCCTGTCGCTATTTCTGAAAATTTATGAGCCAGGACAAACATTCAAAATTACAACAAAAAGAGCAGATAAAACCTTTATTCAAGATACAAATGAAGTTAATCATACATTCGGCACCCATCTATTAAAAAATGTAGAGAATTTAACGGTCAATGTAAAAAATCCCGACATCAATCTTCAAATTGAGATCAGGGAAGAAGGTGTTTATCTTTCGTGTGAGACGATTCTGGGTGCTGGCGGGCTTCCGGTCGGTTCTAGCGGAAAAGCCATGCTGATGCTGTCAGGCGGCATCGACAGCCCTGTAGCCGGGTTTCTATCCATGAAAAGAGGTATAGAACTAGAAGCGGTTCACTTCTATAGTCCGCCTTTCACGAGCGAGAGAGCGAAACAGAAGGTTTTGGATTTATCAGAAAAGCTGGCTCATATAAGCGGTGAGGTTGTCCTTCATATTGTGCCATTTACTGAAATTCAGCAGCTCATTCAGCAGCAGATTCCTGAGAATTATTCGATGACTACGACTAGGCGGCTTATGCTAAGAATCACAGATCAAATAAGGAAGAATAATGAAGGCCTGGCTATCATTACTGGCGAAAGCCTTGGACAGGTTGCGAGCCAAACACTTGAAAGTATGTACGCAATAAATGATGTAACAAATACTCCGATCATCCGGCCGTTAATTACAATGGATAAGTCCGAAATTATCGATATTGCCCATCAAATTGATACATTTGAAATATCGAATCAGCCTTATGAGGATTGCTGTACAGTGTTCGTTCCTTCATCTCCAAAAACAAAACCTAAACGTGAAAAGGTACAGTACTATGAAAGTTATACAGATTATGAGCCTTATATTAGAAAAGCTGTTGAAAATACGGAAACGATCCGGATTAAACCGGAATCTTTAAAGCAGGAAATGTTAGAAGATTTATTTTAATGCTCTATAAAAGTTGGTCGACAAGGCTCTCTTAATCTGCCAGAAGTTGAAACAATTACCAATAAATATTTGAATATGGCCATGTGATTCTACACATTCTATACTCACAAGGAGGTGAAGTCACATGGCAAACAACAGCTCAAACCAACTTCTAGTTCCTGGAGTGCAACAAGCTCTTGACCAAATGAAGTATGAAATTGCTAGCGAATTTGGTGTAAACCTTGGAGCAGATACAACATCTCGTGCTAACGGATCTGTCGGAGGAGAAATCACTAAGCGTTTAGTACAAATGGCTGAACAGCAATTAGGTGGTCGCTAATCTTAATTAAAAAAAAATAATATGGCTACATGGAGCAGGATATTTACATCCTGCTCCTATTTTATTTTCCCTTGCCTATATAGGTTAAACCTAACCTTTAATACTAAATAATTTAAAATTTCAAATTAATTTAGTATAATCATTTTAAAAGAACCATCTTGAGCAAGGCATGAGATTAGACAGACTATTGGGGGAGATTTGATGAAGCGTGAAGACTTATTAGCACCTGAGAAGTACAATCTAGTATCCGAAATAGAGCGATTTGCAAGTGATTCTAATAGGCTTGCAATTAAATGGGAAAATGAACTTGGGGACAAAAAAGAGGTTACGTACAAAGAACTGCTTAAAAATGCAAACAGAATCGGGAATGTTTTCCTTCAACATGGCCTGAAAAAAGGTGATGTTCTTTTAATCGTTGTTCCTCGGCTTATAGAAGCCTATCAAGTATACATAGCAGCTTTAAAAGCTGGTTTAGTAGTCATTCCAAGCTCTGAAATGCTTCGAACAAAAGACCTCCAATATCGGATTACACATGGTGATGTAAAGGGTATCGTTAGTTATTTCCCATATGTCGATCAATTTGAACATATAAAGGAAATAGAGAATTTACCAAAGTTTGTGATTGGAAGCCCGCAAGAACAATGGATCGATTTAAATAAAGAAATGGAAGCTGCTACGGACGAGCTGCCATTGGCTGATACAAGTAAAAGTGACATGGCGTTTCTTTCTTATACATCCGGGACGACAGGAAATCCAAAAGGCGTTGTCCACACTCATGGCTGGGCATTTGCCCATCTGCGAGCGGCAGCACCAAACTGGCTTTGTATCGAAGAAGGTGATACTGTTTGGGCAACAGCAGGTCCGGGCTGGCAGAAGTGGATATGGAGTCCATTCCTTTCCGTATTAGGCTCTGGAGCAACTGGCTTCGTCTATAATGGGAAATTTGAAGCAAAGAAATACTTGCAGCTTCTTCAGCAGTATGAAGTAAATGTTCTATGCTGTACACCTACAGAATATCGAATTATGGCAAAGGTAGATAATATTCATGAATATAAGCTGCCGAATTTAAGAAGTGCTGTTTCAGCAGGTGAGCCTTTGAATAGTGAAGTAATTGAAACTTTTAAAAGGTACTTTAATGTGGCTGTGCGTGATGGTTATGGCCAAACAGAAAATACATTGCTTGTTGGTATTACAAAAGGAATGGATTTAAAGGCTGGTTCTATGGGGAAACCTATACCAGGGAATAGTGTAGAAATTATCAATGAAAACGGCGAACCTTGCGGAGTAAATGAGGTGGGAGATATCGCTGTTCATATAGATACACCAGCCCTATTTAAAAAATATTATAAAGATCCTGAAAGAACGGCCATGCAGTTCAGAGGAGCTTATTATATTACAGGGGATAAAGCAAAGAAAGATGAAGAGGGTTATTTCTGGTTTGAAGGCCGCGGAGATGATATCATCATCAGTTCTGGCTATACAATTGGACCATTCGAGGTGGAGGATGCACTTGTCAAACATCCTTTTGTGAAGGAGTGTGCGGTCGTTGCAAGTCCTGATGAGGTTCGCGGGAATATTGTCAAAGCCTTTGTTGTTTTGCAGGATGGAATAAATGAAGACGATTCGCACATTGTGAAAACCCTTCAAGAACATGTGAAGGAACTGACAGCGCCATATAAATATCCTCGTAAAATCGAGTTTTTAGCTGAGCTGCCAAAAACAACATCTGGTAAAATTCGCCGTGTTGAACTTCGAAAACAAGAAATGGAAGCAGCAGCGAAAAAATAAACACAATATTTTAGAGCGATCAATTATTCATGCAGGCGAAAAACCGCCTGCATTTTGTCTAGCTTCAGCGCCNNCCTCGAGGTCACAAGCCAATCCTGAAAGGTAGAGCTCACCTTTCCGTGAGGATTGTCCTGTGCTTGTCGGGGGTGACCAAGGCGCTTCAACTTTTCTACTAATATGGAGGTATGGACATGGGCACACTTTGGTACGGTGGAAATATTTATTCTTTATTAGAGCAAAATCATAAGGTAGAAGCTGTTTATACGAAAGGAAACCGAATCGTTGCAATGGGAACTGAGGCAGATTTGAAGCAGAGATTTGGCCATGAAATAGAGAGCAATACTGATTTACATGGTGACACGATGCTTCCTGGATTTGTTGATAGCCATATGCACCTTATTGGATATGGTGAAAAGCTGAATCGACTTGATTTAACAAATTGTCAATCGAAAGAGGAAGCTCTGCAGGCGGTAAAGCAATATTCCGCAACAATTGAAAAAGGAGAATGGATTATCGGCGATGGCTGGAATGAAAATCTATGGGGGCCCCGAGCTGCACCCATCTTTAATTATGAATTAGATAAAATTGTTCCGGATCATCCAGTCTTTCTAAAGAGGGTTTGCAGACATGCACTTGTCGCAAATTCTAAAGCACTCGAAGCTGCAAATATCAATGAACATACAGCTAATCCGGAAGGAGGGGTGATAGGAAGGGATGAAAATGGAAAGCTGAATGGCTTGCTAAAGGAAGAGGCTCAAGAACTTTTATATCGTGTTCTTCCAGTAGTATCTGCTGCCAATCTAAAAAGCTACATTCGTGCAGCTATTCAAAGTGCCTACAAATTAGGATTAACAGGTGTACATACAGAGGATTTAAGCTACTTTGGCGGATACGAGAGAACATTACAAGCTTTTAAGGATGTCATTGAGGAGGAAGGCTATTCCTTTCGGGCTCATCTTTTAGTTCATCACCTTGTTGTAGATGATATGAAGGGAGCGGGAGAAAGCTTTCTGAGCGGTAATGAATGGATTGAATTTGGAGCAATGAAGATTTTTGCTGATGGTTCATTAGGAAGCAGTACTGCATTGCTAAGTCACCCATATGCTGATGATCCTTCTACATCAGGCGTAGCGATCTTTTCACAGGATCAATTAGATCAACTTGTTAAGAAGGCGAGAGAATATAAATTGCCTGTAGCCGTTCATGCGATCGGTGATTTAGCATTTGAAATGGTTTTGAATGCAATTGAAAAACATCCATTGAGCGGGAATGGGCGTGATCGGCTCATACATGCCCAAATTCTTCGGATGGATTTAATTGAACGTGCAAAAAGGCTGCCGTTAATTTTAGATATTCAACCAAGATTTCTTGCTTCTGATTTTCCATGGGTGATAGACCGAGTCGGCGGGGAACAGGATAAATATCTGTATGCTTGGAACACGTTATTAAAGGAAGGTCTTCCGTGTGCTGGGGGATCAGATGCACCAATCGAACCATTAAGCCCGCTTTTAGGCATTCATGCAGCCGTTACGAGGACGAATGTTAATGATCCGGATAAAACAGTTTATTTTCCAGAAGAAGCATTATCTGTTTTCGAGGCTGTCGGTCTTTTTACGAAGGGGAGTGCCTATGCTGCTTGTCACGAAAATGATAGAGGTTTAATCAAAGAAGGATTTTTAGCTGATTTCACCATTTTGAAAGAGGATATTTTTAACATTGACTTACATTCCATACCGGATATTACCGTTTCAAAAACGATCATTGGCGGAAAAATTGTCTTTGATTCATCGAACAAAGATTAAATGGATAAAATTAAAAGATTGCCAGCATCTTTCAGTTCGAACTATAATATTAATAT
>NZ_JBALOZ010000311.1:0-11174 GCF_036965125.1 Bacillus sp. JJ1503 | reverse complement strand
TTGTGCTTGTCGGGGGTGAACACAAAGGAAAGCTTCTGCGAATAATCATCGCAGGAACAATTGTCCTTTGATTGTTCCGAAGGCGCTTGCGCTTTTCTAACAAGGAGGGGGAATATGATCGAGTTAAAAAATATCCAAAAGCATTTTAAAAAAAATCATGTATTAAAAGGGATCGACCTTGAAGTTAATAAAGGGGATGTTGTAGCCATTATTGGCCCGAGCGGATCAGGAAAAACTACACTCCTCAGATGCATCAACTACTTGGAGCGCCCGGATGATGGACTAATAAGTGTTGACGGGTTTACCGTTCAAGGAAAGCATCCCCCCAAGCAGGATATTCTTACATTAAGAAGAAAAACCGCCATGGTTTTTCAGCACTATAACCTGTTCAAGAATAAAACGGTTCTGGAAAATGTGATGGAAGGGCTCATAGTTGCTAAAAAACTGCCTAAAGCCGAAGCAAAGGATATCAGTCTATCTCTCCTTCAGAAGGTAGGGCTGGCTGAAAAAGTAAATGATTATCCTTCACAGCTTTCTGGTGGTCAACAGCAGCGGGTTGGCATAGCACGGGCGCTTGCATTAAATCCATCGGTCATTTTATTTGATGAGCCCACTTCCGCTCTCGACCCAGAAATGGTTGGAGAAGTGCTGTCAATTATTAAGCAAATAGCAGGTGAAGGCATCACCATGGTGATTGTGACACATGAAATTGATTTCGCCAGAGATGTAGCGAATCGAGTTGTCTTTATGGACGACGGCGTCATTGTGGAACAAGGGCATCCCCAGGATGTTCTAATTCATCCAAAGCACGAGCGGATGAAGCAGTTTCTAAAACGGCTAGTCCGTGAACCAGAATATCTAATTTAAAGCAGGAGGTCGTTTTAATGAAAGGTTTAATTAAAACAGCGATTCTAGCATTTGTGCTTATACTTAGCCTCCCAGGCTGCTCCCAAAGTACAGGAACAGGAAAAGACGATGGAAAAATAGTTGTAAAGGTAGCCTTAAGCGACGAAGTCAATCCCCCATTCTTGTATACAGATGAAAATAACAATCCAATTGGCTATGACATGGACTATATGAAGGAAATCGAGAAAAAGCTTCCTGAATATAAATTCGAATATCTTTTTGGTGAAGAAGAAGCCAATTTAGTTGGTGTTGATACAGGTAAATACACATTCGCGATTAATTGGTTCTTTAAAAATCCTGAAAGACAAGAGAAGTTTCTTTTTCCTGAACAAGAATTCGGATATTCCCTTACTTCGCTCGTGACAAAGAAGGATCGCAATGATATTAAATCTTTGGATGACATGGTCGGCAAAAAGTTCCCACCAATGGCACCGAGCGGCGGATTACGTACTATTCTTAATTCATACAACGATAAACACAAAGATAACCCGTTAACACTCGATACCATTGAGCACGCTTCAAATGCTGATAATTTAAAAAGAGTAGCTGAAGGTAAGGCTGATGCGATATTCCTCAATGTTACAACCTTTAATGAAATGCAGAAACAAATGAATCTTGATTTAAAAGTTAGCGGGATCGTTTCAAAGGAACCAATTTGGGTTGTATTCAATAAAAAGGAAACCGAGCTTGCTCAGAAAATGGATAAAGCGACTAAGGAGTTAATTGAAGACGGCACCCTTTCAAAGCTGTCTGAAAAATGGTTTGATGTCGACTTCTTTAAGGATTTGGATTATATCAATCAAGAAGGCTTTAAATTTGAGTAAATAGTTTCATAGATTGACTCCGACGGCAGCGATGAACGTCGGAGTCATTTTTACAGCAGGCGGTGAAATAAAATGATTAGTTCGGGATTCTCCGATTGGCTGGACTTATTAATGAGAGTATTAAATAAGCTCCCGCTTACTTTACTTATGTTAGGTGTTTCACTTTTCTTTTCTTTAATTATCGGTGTTATTGTCGCCATTGTCCGGATTCAAAAAAGACCGATTTCATATGCAGTTGCAACATTTTATTTGTCTTTCATGCGTTGTACGCCATTATTAGTTCAGCTATTCCTCGTTTATTTTGGACTCCCGCAGCTACTGTTGCTTGTAAATATTGATATTAATGGCTGGGATCGTTTTGTATTTGTTGTAATTGCCTTTTCTTTATATACAGGCGCCTACCTTTCTGAAGTGATTAGGTCCGCCTATATGGCAGTCGGAAGGGACCAATTGGAGGCTGCCTACAGTATAGGAATGAGCTACTCACAGGCTTTGCGGAGAATCATTCTGCCTCAGGCGTTTTTAGTTGCCTTACCTGATCTCGGGAATAATATTATTGAATTGCTGAAGGATACCTCCCTTGCCTTTACGATTGGCATCATTGATATTATGGGGCAGGTTCGGATTATTCTAGGAAATAACTACGGAATCGGCATGTTCGAAGTGTACTTTATCATTTCGTTAGTGTATTGGGGCACATGTATTGTAATAGAAAATTTGATTGCACTTTTAGAAAAGGGATTAAAAAAGGGCCGTGTCAGCATTGCAGATTAATTTTTTAAAGGTAGTGATCTCTCTTGACTTTTATCGACTTTGACTTTGCATTAAAGCAATTTCCAGAGGTGCTGAAAGGTGTACCTTTAACTCTGATTATTGCGGTTTTTTCTATGATCCTCGGAATCATATTTGGCCTTTTGATTGCCTTATGCCGAATTTATAAAGTGCCCGTTTTGCATCGAATCGCTATGGTGTACGTCTCCTTTATTAGAGGCGTGCCGATGATTGTACTCCTTTTCGTATTATTCTATGGGATACCTGCTTTGTTTGATCTCATAAACAAACAGCTTGGGTGGAGTCTGGATGCTGATCAAATTTCACCTGTTGTGTATGCCTTAATCGCCTATACCCTGAATACAGCAGCTTACCAGTCCGAAATTTTCCGCGCATCCATCAATGCCACCCATGCCGGCCAAATGGAAGCTGCCTATTCAGTAGGCATGACGACAGCTCAAGGCTTACGAAGAATTATTTTGCCGCAAGCAATGGTCCTTTCTCTACCTAATCTGGGCAATACATTTATTGGTCTCATAAAGGCAACTTCTCTTGCTTTTGCGGTTAAGGTCATTGAAATCATGGGCATGGCGAAAATTATTGCAAATGATGGCTATAAATATTTGGAAATGTACTTAGTAGCAGCCTTGATTTATTGGCTTCTCTGTTTTGTCTTTGAAGTTCTTTTTGCACAGCTTGAGAAAAAAATGAGGCGCTACGAGGCGAGGATGGATGAAGGGATGTCTGTTTAAAGCAGAGGACATGATTTGATGGACAGGTTTTTGCCGATACCCGGGAACCTGTCCAGTAAACTTGGTTTGGTGGACAGCTTTTTGCCGATACTCGGAAACCTGTCCAGGAAACTTGGTTTGGTGGACAGCTTTTTGCTGTAACTCGGAAACCTGTCCAATAAACTTGGTTTGATGGACAGCTTTTTACCGTAACTCGGAAACCTGTCCAGGAAACTTAGTTTGGTGGACAGCTTTTTGCCGATACTCGGAAACCTGTCCAGTAAACTTGGTTTGGTGGACAGCTTTTTGCCGTAACTCGGGAACCTGTCCAATAAGTCATCACTAGCTGGATGAACCTATTCATCACACCAAACGACAGTAAGCCACAAAATAAGGATGTTTGAAAGGGGAGCTAGGCCCCATTCCAAACATCCTTTTCATCTTTCTCTATAAGTGTTAATCCGCTTTTGAAATCTCCCCAAAGCCTAATCCAAACACGTCTCGAACATCATGAATAGCAATAAATGCATGGGAGTCTGCTTCTTTTACAATTTTCTTCAACTTTACAATCTCCTGGCTGCTTATGACTATATAGAGGATATCCTTTTGCGCTTTTGTGTAATAGCCGCTTCCGGAAAAGACAGTCACACCTCTATGCATCTTCTCATTCACCTGCTGTGCAATTTGATCAGGCTCTGTTGAAATAATCGTTACCGCTTTTTTCGTGTTAATTCCCTCAATTACGAATTCCATCACCTTTGTTGCAATATACAGCATCAAAATCGTCAGCATCAGCTTCTCAGCACCAATGATAAAATAGGAAGAAAACGCAACAATTAAATCAAAAAATAATAAGCCATAGGCTAAATTCCAGCCAAGATATTTCTGGGTAATTCTAGCTAAGATGGTCGATCCGGCTGTTGTCCCGCCTACGCGAATGATTAACCCAATTCCTACACCAATAATAACAGCTCCAAAAATAGTGGAGACGACAATTTCATTGGAATCAATCGTCCAGCCTTCTGTCAAATGCAAAAATAGAGAATTCAGTACAACCGCAATGATCGTATAAATCGTTGTCATTTTACTCAAAAATTTATATCCAACCATTAACAAAATTGAATTTAGAACAAAGTTAACGAGACCCGGCGACCATTGCCAGAGGTAGTAAGCAATAATGGTAATCCCAGTTACCCCTCCCTCTCCTAGCTCATTCGGGATAATAAATACATTAACCCCTATTGCAAATAGAAAAGCTCCAATAAAAATATATACAATATCTACAATCCTTTTTCTCATTTATGTACCATCCTTGTACCTGTAGAATCATCCCATTATACTTTGATATGAATGTACTTTTCAACCTATTTAGAGGAAAAAAATGCCTGACCCCATATGCGTCAATTCCTACGCACCGAAGCTCAGGCACTATTTAATGGGAGAATTTATTTTTTGCGTGCATATAAGTGACAGCCAATGCCAGCACTAATACAGAACCTTTTACAATATCAAAAGCATAATAGGGGAGATTTAGAATGGTCAGTCCGTTTAGCAAAATTCCAATAACGGCTGCACCGAAAAATGTCCCGATTGCATTTGGTTTTCCAGCACCAAGCACGGAATATCCAACAAACACGGCGGCAACAGCCTCCATTAAAAGGGGGGCGCCGGCATCAATTTGTCCAGATCCCACACGTGCTGTAAATAATATTCCTGCGATTGAAGCAAAAATGCCAGAGACGACATAGGAAGCAAACTTTACCTTCTTAACGTTTACTCCGGATAAAGTGGCTGCTTCCGCATTGCCCCCCGTCATATATAAAATTCGGCCCCATCTCGTATGATTTAACACTAGAAAAGTAACAATCACTAACAACAGCATAATCCACACAGGAACCGGAAGTCCGAGCATTTTCCCTTGTCCGATCCAGAGGAAGGCACTTGAAAATTCACCAATCGCAGTTCCTCCTGAGGTTAAGGGCATATGATTATAAATCGAATAGCCCTCCGTATACGTTCGGTGAAGCCCCGCAACAATATACATCGTGCTTAATGTTGCAAGCAAATCAGGAATCCCAATGACGACAATTAATAACGTATTGAAAACCCCAACAAGGACACCTACAAGGATGGGCAAAATCAGCACAAGCCAGAGCGGCATATCATACCAGACCATTAATGAGGCTGTAACAACGGTTGACAATGACATCGTTGATCCAACTGACAAGTCAAAACCGTTAACGACTAAAGTGAATGTTACTCCTAAAGCCAGTACCGTAACGATGGAAATCGAGCGCAGAATGTCGGCAAAATTCCCATATGTGAAAAATGCATCGCTAATCAAACTAAAGTAAAGGATAATAAATATCATTAGGGCAATAGCACCGTATTTAAATAGAAACTGAATGCTTTTCTCTTTCATGCTGCTCTTCCTTTCCGCCGCTTGCATACAGCAAAATCTTCTCTTGTGTGGCTTCGTTACGGGAAAACTCCTTCACGATTTTGCCATCGTACATGACAAGAATTCGATCTGATATTCCAAGGATTTCATGAATTTCACTAGAAAAATAGATAACCCCTTTTTGCTTTTCTGAGATTTGCCGGATGAGTTTAAAAATATCAACCTTTGCTCCAATATCCACACCCTTCGTTGGCTCATCGAACAAATAAATGCTGGAATCCAGCGAGGTCCACTTTCCTATCGCGACCTTCTGCTGATTCCCACCGCTTAAATGTACAAGCGGGGTTTCGGTATTATTTGTTTTTATTTGGAGACTGGCGATGATTTGGTTGGCAAAGGCTGTTTCTGATGGCTTATGCATAAAAAAGCCCCGCGTAAATTTTCGTAGATTTGGAAAGGTGGAATTGATTCTTAGAGATTCATGAACAAACAGACCTTCTTTCCGTCGTTCTTCTGGAACAAGGGCAATACCCGCTTTAATGGCATCGGATGGATGGTGAATTTTTGCCTCTTTCTTGTTAAGTGAAATTTTCCCTTGCTTAGCCGGAGTCACCCCAAATAAAGTCTTCGCAAGCTCTGTCTTTCCAGCACCAACTAAACCAACAACTCCAACAATTTCTCCTTTAGAAACAGAAAAAGAAATATGATTAAGCTTATGGCCATCAGTTAATTCTAATACTTCTAGTAATGTTGAACCGATGTGCTTCTCATGCTTTCCAAGTTCACTAGTAAAAGCGTCACCGAGCATATCCTCAATAACCTGGTCTTGGGTAGTTAAAGCCGTTTCTGAAGTACTCACTGTTTTCCCTTCCCGCATCACAGTTACTCGATCACAAATTTCAAATACTTCCGGAAGCCGGTGTGAAATAAACACACAGCCTACACCTTGATTTTTTAATTTTTCCATCACGGAAAACAGCATCTCCGATTCATGAACAGATAGTGGGGCAGTCGGTTCATCGAAAATAATAATTTTTGCCGAGTGAACTAATGCCCGTGCGATTAAAACAATCTGTTTTTCAGCAAGCGTTAGCTCTAGGGCTTGCTTTTGTACGGAAATATGCTCGGACTGAAGCTGTTTCAATGCCTCTTTTGCTCTTTCGTTGATCTTTTTTTTAGAAATGAAGAGAGTTTTTTGAGAGGCAAATGTATCAAGCATAATATTTTCAGCAACAGAAAGTTCAGGTACAATGGCTGTATCGACCTCTTGGTAAACACAGTATACTCCCTGTTCCTTTGCTGCTTTAGGTGAATGGAACCGAATCTCTTTTCCATCAAGGAGAATTTCTCCGCCGTCATGCTCATACACGCCGGACAGAATTTTCATGAGCGTACTTTTCCCGGCGCCATTCGCACCAAGCAGTGCATGGATTTCTCCCTTTTTAAGCTGAAAAGAAGCATCATTCAGTGCCGATACTTTCCCAAATTGTTTTTGTATTTTCCCCATCGCAAGCAGCGTATCCGCCATGAAAATACCTCCTTTCTAAACTGGACATTCGTTGTTTCCACTTTTCTCGCCTTTTCGGGAAAAACGGGAAACTTCCTAGACTTTCATTCTATTTTTCTCGTGTTTCCCCAGAAAAACGGGAAACTATTCAACAGTTGGTTTCCCGTTCAATCTCTTTCTTTGCTTATTTAAGCTGTCCCTCTAATTCCTTTAATGCATCGTTATAGCCTTGTTCACTCGCTCCCCAGCCTTCGATGTATTCGCTAAGCTCGTTTGTAGTGACTTGTTGATCAGGAAGTTTGGCTTTGTCTACAAATACTGGGTTAAGGACAATTTTTTGCTCCGGATTTTCGCCATTGATTTTTTGGTATAAATATCGCACTTGGATGCGTCCGATATCCTTTGGATCAACTGCTGCAGAAGCAACCCATGGGCTATTTTCCTTTTGAATCATCTGTAGGTCTTCATCACTCATGTCGATGCTGTAAACTTTAATGTCCGTTCTTCCAGCTTGCTCAATGGCACGAACAGCACCTTTAGCAAACTCATCCCAAGCTGCCCAGACAGCTGTTATTTGTCCTTCCTTCGGATATTGCTTCAAAATTGCTTCCATTTGTGCCTGTGTATCTAATGCTGTATTAGCTGTAGCTGCTCCAAATGCAGCAATTTCTTTAATGCCAGGGTTGTTTTTCAAAAATGCTTCATAAGCTACTTGTCTTCTTTCCATTGGTGCAAAGCCAGCTACCCAAATTTTTACGATATTAGCTTCACCATTTGCATCTTCGCCTAGTTTATTCAACGTCATTTCGGCCATTTTCTGATCGCCTTGCTCTAACACAGGAACTCCTTCAACCTCAACACCAGCATCAAATGCAATGACCGGAATCCCCTTTTCTACTGCTTTTTCAACTCCGTTATTTAAAGCTTCTTTTGTTCCGTGATCGATTAATATCCCGTCAAAGCCTTGGTTAATGGCTGCATCCAGGTTAGAAGCCATTTTTGCTAAGTCCCCTTCAGATGTAAAAACATTTACCGTTCCGCCGAATTTTTCTACCTGCTCTTTTACACCTTCAATATATTGAGCTGAAAATGTCCCTAAGTTTTGCTGCATCACTAATGCAATTTTTTTATTAGCAAGCGGATGGTCTGATTTCTCTGCATTTTTTGGTGCATCCGATTCTTTTTGATCGGAAGTAGCCGTATTGCTTTTTGGCTGACATCCTACTAAAAATGCCGAAACTAGTAAAATAGCTAAAAGTAATATCGATAGTTGTTTTTTCATTATTTTTCTCCCTCTCTAACTAGCTCACCTAAAAGGCTTTTGATATTTTCATTGAAGTTTGGATAGATAATCCCTTTTTCCGTAATGATGGCCGTAATATATTCCGCAGGAGTGACGTCAAACGCCGGATTAAAAACATTTGTATTAAGTGGCGCTACTGGGATGCCGCCAATATGGGTAATTTCCTCAGCTTTTCGCTCTTCAATTGGAATCTCCATTCCACTCGAAATTGAAAGATCAAAGGTTGAAGCTGGAGCTGCTACATAAAATGGGATATTGAAATGTTTAGCTAAAATCGCCAAGCCCAGGGTACCGATTTTATTCGCTGTGTCTCCATTAGCAGCAATCCGGTCAGCCCCGACAATAATCGCTTCAATTCCCTTTGAGTGAATCGTATGGGCCGCCATGCTGTCCGTGATCAAAGTGACATCGACACCTGATTGCTGCAGCTCCCAAACGGTTAGCCTTGAGCCTTGGAATACTGGACGCGTTTCACATGCATATACATGAAACTGTTTTTCTCGTTCAACGCCAAGATGGAAAGGCGCAAGTGCTGTCCCGTATTTTGCCGTTGCAATGGACCCTGCATTGCATATTGTCATCACATTCGTAAAGCTATTTAACAATGACAGGGCATGCTCGCCAATTTGTCTGCACGTTTCTTCATCTTCTACATGAATCTTAATTGCTTCTTCAAGAATAGTCGTTTTTGCTTCATTGACGCTTTTCGCTTCCTCAGCCACTGCTACAATTCTTTCAAGCGCCCAGAATAAATTGACTGCTGTTGGTCGTGAACCTGCTAGATAACGAAAATCCTTTTGAAGATGTTCGTGGAATTCCTTTAATTGTTTCGTTTCATATTGCTGAGCCGCGATCGCAAGTCCATATGCAGCAGTTATCCCAATTGCAGGCGCTCCACGGACCTTTAAAGTGACAATAGCATCGAATACTTCCTCAATCGTATCAAGCTGAAGATACTCAATTTGATGAGGGAGCTTTTGCTGATCAAGAATAATCAGATGTCCATCTTTCCATTCAATTGATGTTGGAACCTTCATGCCTTCCTCTCTCCTAACAGTGAAATAGCTTCTTTTATTGAATTTAACACGTGGCGATTTAAGATTAATGTTTCGCCTAATGCAAGTGCCCGTCTCTTAGCTGCAATTCTTTTCTCATGATCCTCAATACCGTCTAAATCCTTTACATGTGCAAGACCAATCGTCCTTCTAATTAACTCACAGCCAGCAAAGCCGAGTGTGTCAGAAAAGATTTTCTGTAAAATGTATTCTCTATAGCCTTCGACCTTTGTATAAACTTCCAGGTTTGACTCTTCCCATAATTCAGTAAATACTGAGCAAAAAACGGTCCAGGTATTCTCGATATGTTCAAAAATAACAGATCGATTCGCTTCCTCTCTTGAAATCCCATGAAGAAATAGATTTCCGATAAATAAACCAACATCAAATCCAATCGGGCCATAAAAAGCAAATTCAGGATCAATTACTTTCGTTTCTGTGCTGCTTGCAAAAATACTGCCAGTATGTAGATCACCATGCAATAATGCTTCTGCTTCAGTTAAAAAGCTTAGCTTTAACTTGGCCGCTTCAAGCTTCAAAAGGCTATTATTCCAAATGGCTTCTACATCTGCACGCAATTCTGGTTCAAAATCATTTGTATCATGGTCGAAGAAAGGATCAGTAAAAATCAGATCTTCTGTAATTTTACAAAGCTCAGGATTTGAAAATTCAACTGCTAAACGTTTTTTCTCAAATGGATGCAAGGCAAAGTCCGATGTTGAAAATAGCGTTCTGGCTAAATATTCGCCAATATCGCTTGATAGCTTTGGATAAGATTCCCCTTTAATAAGTCCCTCACGAGCAATCGTTAAATGCGATAAATCTTCCATAACCGTAATAGCTAGGTCTTCATCAGCATGGTAAACCTCTGGCACAAGCTGAGGAACAAACTCACCATGCTTTTTCAGCGCATTCGTTTCGATCGTTGCCCGCTTTAATGTGAGCGGCCAGCTTTCCCCCACTACCTTTGCATAAGGGAGCGCTTGCTTGATAATAACGCCTTTTTCATTTATTGAGTCAGTTATATGGAATACATAATTCAGATTGCCATCTCCAATTTCGCGACAGTTCAATACTGAACCTTCAGAAAATAGATTTAGCTCTTTCGCAAGCTTCACCGCTGTCTCATCAGTCAACGGCTCATACTGTTTCTTTTGTAAAATTGTCATCTTTTCTCACCCTATCTATGAAAATATAAAAAGCCTCTTTCTCATCACGAAAGAGGCTTACGAATACAAATTCTCTGCCTCTTATCTCTCAGAAAGTTTCCTTTCCGTTGGAATTAGCACCGTGCCTTGCGGGAAAATCCCGGCGCTAAAGTAGCGCCCCGTTTCACAACGGTATTACGGTCGGTTGCTGGGCTTCATCGGGCCAAATCCCTCTGCCTGCTCATGATAAGAGTATTTAACATATTCACGTTAGTTTGCTTGAAATGAATGTTAGCATGCGTTTCTGGAAAATGTCAACCACCTTTTTCTAAATTTATTTTATTATCTTGCATTACCCCGGATTAATTTTCATAGCGACCGTTTGCGTTGTTTTTTCTTGGTTAAGGGTATTATAGGGCCTTCATAACTACCTTTAGCTACATTTTCACCTGTCGATGGGAGTTATGAATGCTCCTTAACTATCTTCAGCCATATTCTCACCTGATGATGGGCGTTATAAAGACTTCT
>NZ_JBALOZ010000310.1:0-2735 GCF_036965125.1 Bacillus sp. JJ1503 | reverse complement strand
GATCATTCTTACGAGAATCTGTTTAGAAAAGAAACTAATCCCCTCTCATCATTTTTTCGAATCAATTAATATTTTTGCAAGAAGTGTGCCAAAGAAACTATTTATTCAAAATCTCAAATTAAAATGGATAATCTGATCTTGTGCAGACGAAATATTCCACATTTTTTACAAAATAATACATAAATAGTGCAGATGGATTTTGCTTTTTTAATATTAATGAGTGTATTTTTGGATGATTCATTTAATCGGAAACACTCATAATGTGCAGATGAATTTTGCGATATTTTCGAAAATTTAAACGAAGAAACGTTAAATGTCTTGAAAGCAATTCCATCTATGCTGTGCAGACAGATTTTGCATGAGCAGATATGTTATCCGTTTTTGCAAATAAAAACACCAACCTGCTCGGCCGATGTTTTTATTCTTATAACACTTTGCTTAAAAAAGCTTTCGTTCTTTCATGCTGAGGGTTTTCAAAAATTTCTTTCGGGGCATTTTCTTCTACAATGACACCCCCATCCATAAATAAAACACGATCTCCCACTTCACGGGCAAATCCCATTTCATGCGTTACAACGACCATTGTCATTCCTTCTTTAGCCAATTGTTTCATTACTTCAAGCACTTCTCCAACCATTTCCGGATCTAGTGCTGAGGTCGGCTCATCGAAAAGCATGATTTTTGGCTTCATCGCTAAAGCTCTTGCAATCGCAACCCTCTGCTTTTGCCCGCCTGATAATGAATCTGGATAGACATCTGCTTTTTCCTCAAGTCCGACTTTTTTCAGGAGCTCAAGACCTGTTTTCTTAGCTTCCTCTGCAGAAATTTTTCTCACTTGCATTGGAGCAAGCATGATATTTTGAATGACCGTTTTATGCGGAAATAAATTAAATTGCTGAAAAACCATTCCGACTTCGGTTCTTACTTTATTAATATCTGTTTTTTTATCGGTTATATCAACTCCCTCAATCGTAATATGACCGCCTGTTATCGATTCAAGCAAATTAATACATCTTAAGAATGTAGATTTTCCTGATCCTGATGGACCAATCACAACGACAACTTCCTGTGGTTGTATAGAAGCACTAATATCTTTTAAAACTTCATTTTGTCCGAATGTTTTTTTTAAGTTCTTCACTTGAATCATTCTGTTGTCAACCTTCTTTCAAGTTTATTCAATAAGAAGCCTAATGTTGTTGTTAACACAAGGTAAATGAGCGCAGCTGTAAGATAAGGCTCCCACACACGGAAAGTTTGACTTGCTAATGCTCGTCCATAGTACATAAGTTCAGGTGTCGCCACGATTGCTGCGAGGGAGGACTCTTTAATAAGGACAATGAACTCATTCCCAAGAGGAGGGATCATTCGTTTGAAGGCTTGAGGCAATATGACATGTTTCATTGCTTGAACATGGGACATGCCTAGAGAACGAGCTGCTTCCATTTGTCCTCTATCAATGGACTGAATACCAGCACGAAAAATTTCTGCAATATAGGCACCTGCAATTAAGGAGAGTGCAATAATACTAGCCACAATCCCATTCGTATGCCCAATAAATAATGGTACGATCCCGAAATGAATTAATAATATTTGAACAAATAAAGGAGTTCCGCGGAAAAATATTATGTAACAATTAAAAATAAATGCAAGCGGCTTATTTTTCACCATTTTCCCTAAGCCGATAAATAAACCAAGAATGGTTCCAAATATAATACCTACAATTGACAAACCAATCGTTAATAATGTCCCCTTTACAAAGAAAGGAATATATTCTACTAAGATGTCAATCCTGAAATCCATTGCCCTTCCCCCTATGTAAATCAAAATTGCGTAACTTTCCTTTCTGCGTTACGCAATTCTGATTTAATTATTTATTTTTGCTGAGCTAAAATGGTCTCTACATCTGGTTCCACTCCGAACCATTTCTTATAAATCTCAGTATAAGTTCCATTTTTCAAGACTTCAGTAACAGCTACATCAAAGTCTGCTTTTAATTCACTGCCTTTTGGAAACATGAGGCCGTAAAATTCATTTTCAAAGCCTTCTTTATCACTAATAACATTTAGCTTATCGTTTGGATTATTTTGGGCATAAGCCTGAACTACTGCATTATCGGCAACAACTGCATCTGCACCGCCACTCGTTAATTCCAAAATCGCTAAATTATTATTATCAAACTTTTTAATGTTTTTATTGTTTAAGCCTAGTATTTTCTCAACTGCCGCTTCCCCAGTCGTTCCTCCAAGAACTGCCACTACCTTGTCATTCTTTAAGTCAGCCGCACTCTTAATATCACTGCCCTCTGGAACTAGAATCTCATTCGTTGATAAATAGTATGGTACTGAAAAATCATATGTTTCTGATCGCACATCATTAATTGTAATCGCACAAATCCCCATATCCGAAAGCTTGTCTTTTACCTCGACAAATAGAGGATCCCAGCCAACATTAACCATTTCAAATTCATAGCCTGCTTCCTTAGCAACTGCATTCATAAAGTCAACGTCAAAGCCTTTCATTTCACCTTTATCTAAAAATACAAATGGCGCATAGTTTGCCTCTGTTGCGATTTTAAGTTTTTTCTTACCTTCACCTGAAGCTGCACTATCACCGCTGCCCTCTGAAGTCTTTTGGCTCGTACCGCAAGCTGATAGAATAAGAGAGAAAACCATTACAATAGCTAAAAGTGTAAACCTTTTCATTTTAATGCCCACTTTAATTTTAAAAAGCAGTTC
>NZ_JBALOZ010000309.1:0-1159 GCF_036965125.1 Bacillus sp. JJ1503 | reverse complement strand
ATATCTAATGAATTAGTAGATAAAGAATTACTTTTAGGTTCACTATTTAATATTACTGATCCAGTTATTCTTGAGAAATATATTCATACCTACTTGTCTATACCTGAGTTCAGCAATAAAGATACAAGAGGGAATAGAATGTATAGTAATGCACTAAAATATTATAAGGTTTTTTCTGAAGAGTCGGACAAATAAAAAAGTAGGAGGTAGAATCCTTTTTTCCATTTAATCAACTTTTATTCCTTATTCCTTTGGATGTGAAGCTTTGTTGCACTAAGGTTACGCCTTGTTAAAAGGGAAATGAGACCTATGTTGCTAAACTTTAATTGATAGTGCACTTACAACAAAAAACTGGCCATATTCAGTCACTGCTGGATATGGCCAGTTAATTATGGTAGATAGATCAATTACCTAGGTCTTGCACCATTTTTATATACTCGACAAATAAGACCCTAATTCGAAGTTTTTATCCTATTTTTATCTATGTTAGCGGTCAAGTCTATAGTCAACTCTTATATAATGGACCTAATTGTCATCACCTTTTCTCCACTTCCTTATAGAATGCTAGTCATGTAAAAAATAGATTTTTTGTATCCAAAAAAATTTGTCTTTTATCGAGAAGGTAGACCCTAATAATTATCATCTGATGTCAAATATTTCCATCCATTATCTAAATTCCGTAGGGTTCCCTCAAAATACTAAACCGCTAGGAATAGTATTGCTTTCATATCTCTTATTATAGAAATAATAAAAAAACTTTTTAGCTATAAAATTGGGGAAGACTTACATTGATTTAATAGATGACAAAAAGGGTTCATTATTACCAATTGTGCTTGTGAAAAGAATCTTTAGTTACCGACTTTATTTTTGAAAATAAAAAAATAAAGCAACTTTACACTCTCTAACGTTTGTTTCTATGAAGATTAGTTTACTACTAATTATTAGTTAGGAAACTTGAATGAGAGTTGATGTGAATAATAAAAGAGGAAAACCATCTTAATTTTAGTTGGAGATGAATATATGATGACATTAAATAACTGGAAATATAGCAACTTTAATAACAGATTTGTATACCTAGAGAACTGGATGAAATTCAGTATAGTATTAGCCAATTATATTAAAAAAGCAGACCAACCTATAAAAATATATATATCTGTAC
>NZ_JBALOZ010000308.1:11090-12632 GCF_036965125.1 Bacillus sp. JJ1503 | reverse complement strand
CAGCCAATTTTTTTCATCTTCCGGCTTTAAAATAACTGGCATACGATCATGAATGTCTTTTACGAGATCATTGGGTGTTGTCGTGATCACAGAGCAGGTGAATACCGATTTCCCTTGTGGAGATTTCCATTGTTCCCATAAACCAGCCATCGCAAATAGCTGATCCGACTTCAGTTTTATCCGTATCGGAGTCTTCGTATTATCATCATGCCGCTTCCATTCATAGAAGCTGTCAGCAATGACTAAACAGCGTCTATTCTTGTATGCATGGCGAAAGCTAGGTTTCTCATTTAACGTTTCAGCCCTTGCATTAATCAGTTTGTAGCCAATTTTCTCGTCTTTTGCCCAGGAGGGGATTAAGCCCCATCTTAAAAAACCTAATCTGTTTTTACTGCCATCATTGATGACCGATAAAACAGATTGTGAAGGAGCCACATTGTAATTTGGAGAAAATAAATCTTCTTCAATAAATTGTTCGATATCAAACCGGTCAATAATTTGCTCGAAAGAAGCTGTTAATGTGAAACGGCCGCACATATAGATCACCTCATGATTGTTTTGTTTATTTTATCAGGAATTAGCGGTTACTTTCAAAATAAGTAATGGAGTCCTCGTAATGCACCAAATTATCTTATTTGTAAAGCAAAACAAAAGGGTTAGCCATTCACAAATAAACTATGAATAGCTAACCCTTTCTTTTAATCTATATAGGAGAAGATTGATTTATTGCAATTTCCCCCTACATTCTACCAATAACTCTTCCACGATTTCATCTTCCGAAATTAGAAAGGCTTTTTCATATAAATTACAAACCGGGCAAATATGGTTAGGGATGATTTGCACTTTATCTCCTACATTCACTTGGTTGCTGAAATCCTCATTGTAAATGATAGCATGTTCGTCAAAAACACCAAAAATATGGACATCATCAAATTCTTTAATAAGACCAAGACCTTTTGTTTTTGTAAGTCCTTTACTTCTAGTTTGAGCTGTAATTCCTTTCGCTCCTACGTCTGTAATAACTCGTTCCTTAGTTGGCTTACTAATGATTGTCGTAAGAACTGATGCAGCGCATTGGTCATACGTACCGATTACATTTGCCTGGGAGGAATCCATAAAGATATAAGTCCCTGGTCTAATTTCCGTGACACCTTTTGGTATTTCAAATTTCAGTATGAAAGGTGGAGTAGAACCGATACTTACGACTTTTGGTTTGAGGCCCATCTCTTCTGCTATTTCCGCAAAATACAATGTTCTTTTTACACTTGCAACATAGAGCTCTCTGCATTCTTCTATATTTTCTGCCTTATAAGTATGTCCATCATGAGAAAAAACACCTTTAAATTCAACATTTTTACACCCTTTAACAGCTTCTAATAAAATACGAAAATCATTTTCTTCAATAATCCCGGAGCGTTCCTCTCCAACCTCAATTTCTACAAGAACTTGAGCTTTTTTCTTTGCTCCTTCGAAAACCTCTTCAATTTCATTTACTTGATAGATATTATCGATGCCAAAAGAGATGTCAATGTTCTCAGATAG
>NZ_JBALOZ010000308.1:0-11033 GCF_036965125.1 Bacillus sp. JJ1503 | reverse complement strand
GCTCCTAACTCCTCTTGTAATTGGGCCAGCTTAGGTATTTTATGAGTTTTCGTATGCGGTCGTAAGTTCACTTTGTATTCATCAGCATAATTTTGCATTGAATAAAGATTATCCATCATTATTTTTCTATCAATTAAAAGTGCTGGTGTTTCTAACTCGAAATATTTCATTTATCTCTCTCCTTTATGGCTGCTATAGTTTCAATCTCCACAAGACTTCCGGCTTCCAATCAAAATATTCGGTTAATTAGACTTAATTCCTGCTCCGCATAAAGGAATAATAATCGTTTCAGCGGGCGAATGATTGTATTTTAAGTATCCAGCGTAGTTCGCAGCAGTTGTCGGTTCTACATAAAAACCTTTCCTTGCTAATGTAATACGTGCTTGTACAATTTCTTCTTCGGTTGTTGTTATCATTTCTCCATTCGTAGCACGAATTGCTTCTAAAATTTGAACTGAACGTGCTGGTGCTGCTATTGCAATCCCTTCCGCTATTGTGCCGTTATTTTGGACAGGTTCAAACGTTTCATTATTCATAAATACTTTTGCTAGTGGTGCACAATTTTCTGCTTGAATCGCAATTAACTTCGGCATTTTCGATATAAGCCCATTCTCTAGTAATTCCTTGAATCCATAATAGGCGCCTAACAACAAAGTACCATTTCCAACAGGAATAATAAGGGCATCAGGTACACATTTCATCTGTTCCCAAATTTCATAAGCATATGTTTTGGTTCCCTCATAAAAAAAGGGGTTATACACATGACTTGCATAGAATACATTCTCTTCATTTACTGCTTTTTGCGCAGCTTTAGCTACCTCTTCCCGTGTACCATTGATTGCCCGAACGTTTGCACCATGCGCTTTAACCTGTGCAATTTTTTTCGGGGATGTTCCTTCTCTGAGGAAAATATCACAAGCTATACCAGCACGTGAGGCATATGCCGCAATCGAAGTTCCTGCGTTCCCACTACTATCGGCAATGACTTTCGTAACACCTATTTCTTTTGCTTTAGCAATTAATACTGCTGCACCACGATCTTTAAAAGACAAAGTAGGCATCATATAGTCTACTTTGACAAAGCTATTCGGCTCTGATTGATCTAATATAATTAACGGAGTATATCCTTCCCCCAATGTAACTGCTTGCCATATGCCAGAGTTATTTTTAAATGGCATAGCATCTATGTACCGCCACATCGTTGCGGGTTTTTCTCGCAACTTTAATATATCAATGGTAATCCTTTCTTTTATTAAGTCTAACATCCCTCCACATTTGCACTTCCATATATTTTCTGTCACATTATATTTAGTTTCACATGAATAACACACATATTGTTCCTTAATTGTTTTTCACCCCTTTTTGGTAAAATGAAACTATTAAGATTAATAGATTCATAACTTAAATATATGCAATAGCTTCAATTTCTATTTTAAAACCAAAATGCAGCTCATTTGTTGGTACAACGGATCGTGCTGGTTTATGGTTTCCGAAGAATTCTTTGTAGACACGGTCAACACGATCCCATAATTGTATATCCGGAATATAAAGTGTCATCCGCAAAATTTGATTCTTTTGGCTGCCTGCCTCATTTAAAATATACTCAATGTTTTTCAGTGCTTGCAGCGTTTCATCTTCAATTGTACCAAATTTCTTTTGTTGAGTTATGGGGTCAATGGCAAATTGGCCAGATACGTAAACGACATCATTATGAATCGTTGCTAGCGCATAATGGCCGTTTGACTTCAAATTCCCTACCTGAAATATGCTCTCCATTTAGACACTCCTAATTTATTGATTTGATTTTCTATTAATAACTCTCCCTCTGATAAATTGAAAAAATGCTTAAAATTCCCCATGTGATTTTTCAAGGAAATGAATAAATAATTCAGCAGCTTTAGTTTGAATTTGTGTGTCTCTAGTCGCGTAAAAGAAGTGTTGTGTTGAATCAAATCCTTTAATGTTTAATGCTCGAAGCGTTCCTAATGCTAATTCCTTTCTAATCGCCCCTTTAGAAATATAGGAAATCCCTAAACCAACCTCCACAGACTCCTTAATAATTTGGAGGCTGCCAAATTCCATTATTTCTTTAGGCTCAATTCCAGTCTGATGAAACATATGGTCCGTAACTTCCCGAGTACCAGAGCCAGATTCGCGAATTACCCATGTTTCAAATTTCAGTTCTTCTGCAGTAACTGCTTTCTTACATCCCAATGGATGATTGTAGGGGACAATCACAACCATTTCGTCTACGGCAAAGGGTTTGATTAGTAGGTTAGGATGTTGAATTCGACCATTAATAATTCCAATATCTAATTCGCGCCGAAGTAGTTGTTCAATGATACGATGTGTGTTTTTAATCGTTATTTTTGGTTTAATATTTGGATAATTGGCTTTAAACTCATTCATAACTTTTGGAAGTGAGTATTCGCCGAACGTGTAGCTTGCTCCAATCCATAATGCACCACTTGCTGTCGTTTGTATTTCATGTATGAATTTGTCCACAAGTGCATATTGCTCCATAATTTCTTTCCCATGATAATATAAAATTTTTCCAGCTTTAGTTAACCCAATATATTTGTTGCTACGCTCCAAAAGCTCAATGCCAAACTTTTTTTCTAGGGATTTTATCGCCTGACTAACAGCTGATTGCGTGATGTATAGTTTATCGGCAGTTTTAGAGAAACTGTGCTGTTCAGCAACAGTTAAAAAGATGTTTAACTGATGGTCCACCTTCATCTCCCCCCTTTCCATTAGAAAAACTTATAATCGTTATTAAAAAAATTCGTTTTACTAACTAAGCTTAACACATTAGTATGAATATTAGAAATATTAATACTAATGAAAAAAGGAGGATTTCAAAAATGGATTTAGCCCGCTTTCCACGAAAACGATATACCGAATACGTTACTCCTATTGAAAAGCTTTCTAATCTTTCAAAAGCCTTAGGTGGTCCAACAATTTATGTGAAACGAGATGATTTACTTGGATTAGCCGCTGGAGGTAATAAAACAAGAAAATTGGAATTTCTTGTTGCCGACGCCCTTGAGCAGGGGGCTGACACGTTAATTACCTGCGGAGCTGTACAATCAAATCATTGTCGACTTACTCTTGCCGCGGCGGTTAAAGAGCAGCTCCAGTGCCATCTTGTACTTGAAGAACGAGTCCCTAATAGTTATTCACCAGACGCTAATGGCAATAATTTTTTATTTAAATTATTAGGTGCAGATGGGATTAGTGTAGTTTCGCGCGGAACAAATATGATGGAAGCGATGGAGGAAGTTCAAAATAAATTAGCTATGGAAGGAAGGAACGCCTACATAATCCCTGGAGGCGGATCAAATGAGGTTGGTGCAACAGGCTATGTGGCTTGTGCACAGGAGTTATTAAAACAAACATTCGATATGGGGCTAAACTTAGACTATATTGTTACCGCAAGTGGCAGTGCAGGAACACACGCTGGCCTTGTAACAGGGTTTTATGGCACAAATACACCTACCCCAATTATCGGTATGAATGTCAGTCGAAAAAAGGACGAGCAAGAAGAACTTGTTTATCGCCTAGTACAAAAAACTGCAAAGTATGTCGGTATAACAAGTGATGTCCCGAAAGAACTCATTAATTGTTATGATCAATATGTTGGCCAAGGGTATTCCCTTCCTACACCTGGGATGATCGAAGCAATAAAATTATTTGCAGAGCATGAAGGTATTTTGCTTGATCCCGTATATACAGGTAAAGTGGCTGCTGGTTTGATTGATCTGATACGAAATGGATTTTTTAAAAACGATGATCAAGTCCTCTTTCTTCATACTGGAGGTTCACCAGCGTTATATGCGTATGATTCTATGTTTTTCTCAAAATCATCGTAAAGTAATCTTCTCTATTTAGTAGAGAAGATTATTGAAATAAGTATAAGTAAAAGTAAAAAAAATTTGTAAAGGAGGCTCTTTTATATGGAACATAAGAAAAAATCAGGATTTAAAAAATTACCTCTATGGGCTCTTATTATTATTGGATTAATCTTAGGTACCATTATTGGGTTACTATGGCCAAGTTTTGGAGCAAACCTCCAACCTATCGGGACTTTATTTATTAAAGCCATTAAAATGATTGTTATACCGCTTGTATTTTCAGCTGTTACTTTGGGAATCTACAAGATGGGCTCAAATCGTAAAGAGTTAGGTCGTCTTGGAGGACTGGCTTTTATCTGGTTTTATTTAGCTACTGGGTTTTGTATTATTTTAGGTATTACGTTAAATGCTATTTTTCATCCTGCAGCAGGAGTGACCTTACAGGCAACAGGTACTCTTCCGGCAAATCTTGCAACATCAATTGATTGGGTTAAATTTATCACTGATCTCATTCCCGACAATGTTGTGAATGCAATGGCCGAGCAAAAAATTATTCCAACTCTCTTTTTTGCTATTTGTTTCGGTCTATCATTATCTGCTATAGGCGATAAAGCCAAAGTTGTCATTAACTTTCTAGAAGGTATTCTTGAAGCTATGTTCAGATTGACTAAAGGAGTTGTAGCAACGGCTCCGGTAGCTGTAGCAGCGATCATGGCATGGGTGTTTGCCACTCAAGGCGGCAGCGTTATATTAGGATTGGCAAAATTAATTGGGGTCATGTATATTGGCTTGCTTGTTATTATGGTATTATTCTGGATTATACTTGCCTCCCTTAAAATAAATCCTTTCTCGTATACTAAAAAAGTAATGGAACCATTGCTTTTAGGATTTACTACTACCTCTTCTGAAGTTACTTTACCTGTACACATGAATATTCTCGAGAAGTCGGGGATACCAAACAAAGTGGTTTCTTTTGTCCTTCCACTAGGTTATAGTTTCAACCTTGATGGTGCAGCACTTTATCAGTCTCTCGCTGTTTGTTTTATAGCAGAAGCATATGGTATGCATTTAAGTTTGCCTACTATTTTAACGATTCTTATAACAACCTTAATTGCTAACAAAGGAACAGCAAATGTACCTGCAGCTTCATTAGTCGTTTTGTCAGTTATTCTAACATCTCTTAATCTTCCATTAGAAGCAATCGCTTTAATAACAGGAGTCGACCGATTTATGGATATGGGGCGGACAGCTGTCAATGTTTTTGGGAATACGGTTGCCGCTATATTACTTTTTAAATGGGGTGGCAAGAAACTCGCCGAAACAGAGGATGAATCGAGTGCCGTTAGTTTGTAAGAAGTTTACAGTAAGTATCGTATCATAAAGATTGATAAAGGTAATACCTTACGATATAGACAAGGGGAGCTATTTAAATGAGTAAAAAAATTGGGATACTAGGTGGTATGGGTCCAATGGCAACAGTCGATTTATTTACTGAAATTGTGAGAAATACTCCTGCTAAAACGGATCAAGAACATTTACGTATTATTGTAGATAATCACCCTCAAATACCGCCTAGGGTTCCAGCAATCTTACAAGGAACTGAAAACCCATTACCAATGATGGTTGAATCTGCGCAACAATTGGAAGCGGCAGGAGTTGATTTTATTATTATGCCGTGTAACACAGCTCATTTTTGGTTAGATCAATTACAAAAGACTATTAAAGTCCCAATCTATAGTATGATTCATAATACAGCAACATACATCCAAAGAGATTATCCCCATTTTTCTGGTAAAATGATACTTCTGGCCTCAAGGGCTACTATCCAAACAAATTTGTATCAAAATGATTTTCATTCCTTAGGCCTTCATTTGTGTGTGCCCAAAGACCAAGATCAAGAAATTATTGATCTTACTATTAAAGAAGTAAAGGCAGGTCACATTGAAACCAATGTTTATATTAAGCAGCTTAGCACTATATTAAATCGATATGAAATGGAGGAAGAGATATTAGCTTGTATTGGGGGCTGTACTGAGATCCCACTTATATTTCCTTATTTAACGAGTGATGTCGTCAAAATAAACCCCACACAATTACTCGCTTTAATGGCTGTTGAACAGGCAAAAGGGATTAAATTAACATATTAAAATTCATTTCCAAAGACATTATAGTTAACATATCACAAAGTTTTATCCTTTTTATAAGCAGAAACCCTGAATTTTTTATGCTAAGCAGAAAATTCAGGGTTGTTTTTTATATCCTAAATTTTATAGACTAATAATATTTTCTTTTTTTACTGTCAACCACGGCCTATCCTCTTCCCAGCGCACACCGACCGGGGTTTTAAAGGTTTCCGATAATAATTCATCTGTCAAAACCTCTCTCTTAGGTCCTGCGGCTACGATCTTTCCATCACGCAGAAGCAAGGCGTGAGTAATTTCTTCGACTAACTCTTCAATATGGTGAGTCACATAAATTAAATGGCAATTGTTATTGACAATTGCCTTGATAAGAAAAAGAACTTCCTCCCGAGAAAGAACATCTAGACCTGTGCACGGCTCATCAAGTATGAGAAGCTTAGGATTGCTCATTAATGCTCTCGCGATTAGCACTCGTCTCTTTTCACCTTGTGATAAAAGACGGAAGTGCTTCCCTTTAAGGTAATCGAGGCGAAGACTGTTTATTATTGACTCTGCCTTTTCGACATCTTTCGTTGAAACCTCTTCATACAAACCGATGGATGCAAACTTTCCGCTTAAAACAATGTCTTCGACCGTTTCATGATTCAAGCTATTAGAAAACCGGTCCAATGAGCTGCTGACGAACCCAATTTCTCTGCGAAGCTCTGGTAAATTCGTTTTTCCAAATATATTTCCAAGGACAGCTACTTCTCCTGCTGTCGGAAATTGATAGCCGGTTACAATATTTAAAAGAGAAGTCTTTCCTGATCCATTTAAACCAAGAATGGCCCAATGCTCATTTTGACCTATGCTCCAATTTAGATTGCTTAAGATTTCCTCGCCGTTCCTGCGCCATGAAACATTTTTGAAAGTTACAATATTCCCCATTCGTTATCCTCTCTTTCTATATTTAAAATTTCCCAATAATCATTTTAATTCGACAATAGCACAAACCTATTTTGTTTTAAAGAGAAAAGAAGCCAACGCCATATTAAGCGATAGCTTCTTTATCTAAAAACATTATTTATGAAGCAAGATTTACTTTTAGATTGCCTCTCCCCAAATCATTTCCGCCCATTCGGGATGATCGATAAATGGATTACGGTTGTGCTGCCATTTTTCATAAATGATATTGTTGCGGTTTAGTTCGAAATCATCTACAGGATCTTGCAGATGCCACTTTAGTAGAACGGATAGCTTGCCATGATACGGCTGCGAGCCATTACCAACTTTATCGTTTAATTCTAAGTCAATTTCGCCATTCGTTCCTTCATAGCGAACAGCCATATAGAAGAGCATTCTAGCTACGTCTCCCTTTACTCTGTCTGGCGGTTCCCAAGAATTCGAAGTTCTGAAGCAGCCATCACAGCCGCTAACTGGGGTTCCGCCATTATTAAAGTCAAGATTTCCTCTTGAACTATTAATCTGTACATCAGTTGGACGAAGATGATGAATATCGGTGCCCGGTCCTATACTCGTTCCGAACCCGCCATGTGATTGCGCCCAAACATGCTCGCGATTCCATTGACCAACATTCCCGCCGTTCGCAAGCTTTGAACGGGACTCCCCTTTGTATAGCAGTATAATATTGTCACTATTATTCGGATCCTCATCCGTCTCTCTTAGTGCATCCCATACATTACTATAAGAAATTTTCGTTTGCTCTCGAATAATGTTGTGGAGAGCAAACTTCAAATCCGCCCCAGTTTTACCTGAAGCCGATTCATAATATCCATCAAATTGCCCCTTCTCTTCTACCGTAAATGAGAAGCGGGCTGTTAACTCTCCGCCATTTCCATCTTTAACAGTAACCGCCACTAAGAATGTGCCAATTTCTTCAGTCGAAAGAGTAAGACGGGAGCCGTTCGTTATCTTTCCAAGTGATGATGTGTAAGACAATTGATCTCCATCTGGATCTGAGAAATGCTCGCTTAATTCAAGCGAGACTTGCTCGCCTGTTTTAGCAGTGATTTTTTCTAATGGCTTGGACATTACAGGTGCTTTGTTTTCTTTTGGAGCGAACGGAGATGGAATTTCTTCTCCCTTTGAGTTGGTAAATTTTATATGAGAAGTGTCAACCTTTTTACCAACAGACCATGATTGAACGTTTTCAGCACCTCTAATTTCCTGCACTTTATCCTTTTCAATCAGTACCTCTTTAACTTCTGTTCCAGTTAAATCAACAATAGTACCTTTTTGAGCAGAGCTGACCACAACCGTCGTTTTCTTCAAGCCCTCCCCTTTTAGAGTAGCTGATTTTTTCAGCCAAATCCCCTCTGTAATGGAGGAAGTCTTATCCATGATAATTAAGGCATTATGTGGTCCAATAACAAGTTTCTTCGCTTTGTAGCCGACTAGATCATACACTCTGTCATACTTCGGCTCTTCTGGTTTTGTTGGCTCTTTTAATGCAGTTTGAATCAAAACAGGGTCATGATCGCTTGCACGGCCATGCTCTTCCATGAAACCAGAGTTAATATGAACAATATCCACTTCAGTTGAAGCAGCAAGATTATTTGATACTAAAATATGATCCAGAACTTGCGCATTTCCTTGATAGTTGTACGTAAAACGCTCTTCTGCAGGAACTTTTTCAATCATGTTTGTCAATTCCTGCCCTTTTAGAACGTGCAGAGGATTTGAGAATTCAAAGTCATTAAAATCACCAAGCAAAACAATGTTTGCATTCGGATCTTTTGCTTGAACGTCCTTGACAAAATTGTTTACAATCGCAGCAATTTGCATGCGTTGGACTTCACTATTTAAGATAGGCGGCTGCACTTTTCCAAACAGAGGAAGATCTCCGCCTTTAGAGTTAAAATGATTAGCGACAAGGATGATACTCTCGCCATTAAATTCAAATTGTGCTGCTAATGGTTTTCGGCTAGATTCAAACGCTGAATTCGTTGGATCAATGCGCCCAGGGTTTAACGTAAGCTTGCCATTTTCAAATCCAACTGCCTGAGTGGCCGTTCCTTTTGTCCCTGGAACAAGTGATACACGTTCCTCATTATAAAGGAAGCCGACACGAATATTTCCACCAGGCTGCCCGCCATCCACTTTATCTTCAGGTGCAATATCTGTATATGTGTATGTTGGCCCACCGAGTGATTCAATTTTTGCAATTAATTTCGCAGCGCTTTGGCTGGCGTCAGTCGTTCCGCTATCTGTTGATCCATCATTATCCTGAACCTCTGTTAAACCAATAATATCCGGCTGCTTCATACTCGTTACAATGGCTTCTGCCAGTTTAGTAACCTTTGAATCATCTGTTTTTGTTGAAAAGTTTTCAACATTGTAAGAAGCAATCGTTAATTTGTTTTCATCAAATATAATCGGCGTTATTTCCCTTACATTATAACCTTCAACAAGAGGGGGCAATGCTACACGATCACTCAATATTTTATAGTTGCTGAAGCCATAGCTGACAACTCCTTGAATCGAGCCTTGAAAGCGATCTCCCATTTTGGCAACGAATCTAGTGTCATCGATATCAATGGTCATTCTTTCTGGGTTAAAATCGGCCTCAGTAATACGCAATCCGCCAGCTGTCGTATTTGTTGGAACATCTTCAGGAACAACAATGACTTCACCATATTTTTGCGGTGCGACTACTTTAGGGTTATTTATTTGTACAAGCATCCCTTCTAAGCTTTCAAAAAAGTCAATTCCATCTTCGCTAGGATCAAAATTCTCAAAACGATCATTATCAATAACTTCTAAGGGAAGCATCCGGTCAACGCCGATTACAACCGGTGCCGGAAGCGATTGGTTGCTTGCAATTATTTGGATATTGGAAGCATTTATTTCAGTAACAGGAAGGTCTGTTTGCAGTTTTTCCGCATATCCTTCTAAAACCCATTCCTTCACCTGACCGCTAACTTTTACAACATCCCCTACTTTAACTCCGTGAGATTTTTTATAAACTAAAATACCTTCAGACGTATTTGGGTCATGATCCGGCTGTCTATCCTGCATATAAAAATTACTTCCGTCAACAACCTTTGTAACGATCCCCTCAACACCAGCAACGTTTTGATCCGCATATGGGGAAGAGTGACCAGCACCTTGGATATCATGAATGCGAATGACTTCCTGCTGAATCGCATAATCAAACACAGCCACTTCACTATTTTCCAATCCTTGTTTTACAGCAACCGCTTTGATTGTATTAGGAGCATTTATTTCAATAGGATCCGTATAAAGTGTACTTGACGTTGTCGGCTCTGATCCATCTACACTGAAATAGATTTCTGCTTCTTCTGTAGCTGTAGCAAGTGAAACTTTAGTCCCTTTTACGATAGTTCCTCCAGCAGGGCTTGCTGTAACGGCTTGTACCTTTTTAGGTTCTGAGTCATCGCTAAAAGAATAGCCTGTAGGACTTTTCAATCCAGGGACTCCAAAATAAGCTTCTAAACTTCCTGTAATTTGGATTTTCTTTCCGAGATTTTCTGGATGATCTCGAAGATTTAATTCGTCTCTAATAGCACCTTGAGTCAGCTGTACAGGCAAAATTTTCTTACCATCTGTTTCATTTGCAGAATCAGCAATGGCAATATTGGTGTTAACCGTAAATGGCCCAGTATGCTGATACTTAGGTCCATTATTCGTAATCCCTACAATATACCCCTCCACTGTTCCCTTTCCGCTATTATTGGCGATGGCCTCTGCAACGGTTATAGTCCCAGCGGCTTTTGAAACATGAAATGGAGCAAATAAGCTGAAAATCATGGTGAGGGTTACTACAATGCTGAAAGTTTTTTTCTGAAGCCTTCCTATCATTCAATCTCCTCCATACTCTATTAATTTGGCAAAATGCTATTTCACTTCTAGTTAAGCATGGCTCTATTAACTGTACAATTGCATTTATGTAAATTTTATAAATTTTACCAAAAATGATATTATAAGACTATCGAGCTAATAGGATGTTTTACTCAGTTTTTTCTATTAGAAATAACTTTATTCCTATTTTTCACTTTCAAGTAGGTTACCGAAGTAA
>NZ_JBALOZ010000307.1:8778-10048 GCF_036965125.1 Bacillus sp. JJ1503 | reverse complement strand
ACTATTAGCTGGTTTAGTTTAAGTGAAAAGATTCACAAAGTTGGTACATTTAAGAAGATTAAAATTTTGAGTGCAAATATTTACAAAAAAGCCTTACTTCCTTCCCAAAGTAAGGCTTGCCTAATTAAACTATCCTCCCTGTTACTTCAATAGAGTTCAACATAAAGAAACGATAATCCTTCTTGGATTATCGCTCCCTTTAGTAGAGTAAGAAAAAACGATTCTTCTATATTGAAGAATCGCGCCATTAAGTTTCTATTTATTTTCAAACTAGCCCACTATTCCAAGAGATTATACCAAGAAACGGGCGTATAGTATGATCAAGGTGTAAACAGTTTCCAATGCCCTTCGGATAAAACTTCTACCGCTCCTTCGATTACTTTGATTGCGGTTTGATCGTCAATCGCATACGCAGTTCCCTGCATCCCGGCTGCCCATCTCTCTGCGGCAGCCATGGTGTTTCCCGGGAGCATCTCGTGATCCAGGTGCGGAAAGATTGAAAAATCAACCAGTCTCAGTGTTTCATCACCACCGCCTGGTGGAGTCCAGCCAACGAAATATTCCCCTATGTTAGGTGCCAACACCATGCTCCCAGCACTCATTCCCACATAGACTGAGTTCAGTGATGGTAAAAGGTCTGCCAGCCCGGATTGACGCATCCAGTGGCACAGGTAAAGGGCGTCGCCGCCTGACACCAGCAGTACATCTGTCTCCTGAACCAGTGGTATCCAGCGGTTTTCGTCGATGCTTGGAAGCGCTGTGAGCTCCAACACGCCGACGGATTTCCAACCGAGGTCGACCATGGGATTCTCTTCTTTCCCACTGATGAACTGCCAGGCTTTAACGCCAGGGCCAACCCAAGGGTGTCCATACATCGCAGTGGGGATGCACAGGGCGTTGGAGTCAGCAATCGGCTTGCCCAGCATGTCAACCAGCGCGTCGTGTATGCTTTTGTTATTGATGCCTCCAGATGTAAGCAGAAATTTCATAACTTCACTCCTTGTCTTTGTTTGGTACTGTCAAGTCTGTTCTTACTTCTAAGATAGCAACCCTAGCTTTATGAATGATTAGAACACTTCAATTGAATTATTGTTAATCCGATGTTCAGCTTATTTGTCTATTCGAATACCTGGTGAAGCTCAATCTGTCCTATACTTTACAATTCTACAAAACTTATATAAATCCTTGTTCAACTATTCTGCCTGTTAGCTTAAGTACAGTTCTTCACAATTTCCACTTTTCTATAAAGAGTTATTCCATTAAATGGCCC
>NZ_JBALOZ010000307.1:7155-8726 GCF_036965125.1 Bacillus sp. JJ1503 | reverse complement strand
AAAGCGCCCGATTGTTGAAAATCAGTGGCTGCTGAGTATGGCTCGCACTTATTGAACTCTAGCACACCGTTCGTAACAATGAGGACGGGATGCCAAAGCATCAGTATTCACTCTATCAAATCCTGTTACTTCAACAAAAAAAGAAGCAGCCTAAAATTAGGAGCCTCTTCATTATAGAAAACCTTGAGTTAAATATTAGAATATGCCTTCACATTTACTTCAAAGAATAATCCTGTACGTCATTCCAGTTGTTAACTCTCACGTATCCTGTTTCAAGGATATTGTGAAGAACAGTAAATATGATTCCCTACCCACAAAAACAACGATTGGGGAAAAAAATATAAAGATTTAAGAAAAAGCTAAAGCCTATACTGGTCTTTAGTTTTTTGCTTTTTAATTATGTTTGCATAGTTTATCTTAAACTAACCTGACCTTTCGTTTAAGTATATTTCTTCACAATGCTCTTCTCATTTTAACATCATTTCCCAAATACCTTATTCAACAATCGGGCAGCAGTTATCTACAGTATCATTACTAAAAAGTTGATAGAATGCACCATTATCTTTTTAATAAAAATTTAGCTAGTTTGCTCGGTACTCTCCCATTTATTTGACCATTTCTCTATCTCATTCAGAATTGGCTTAAAGGCTAAACCTTTTTCTGTCAATGAATATTCGATTCGAACAGAAGTTTCTAGAAAGATAACCCGTTTAACAATTCCTAGCCGTTCTAATTCTTTTAGCCTTTCGGACAGTACTCTTCTACTTATTCCTATTGAAGATTCAATACTATGAAAACGCTGTTGCCCGTCTAGCATCGTATAAATAATTAAGCCATTCCAACGTTTACTCAAAATACTTATTGTTTTCTTAAAGCTGGGATTAACCACACATTTATTCATTTTTAATCCCTCCTAGCGTATATTTGGGCAAGCAGGCATTCTGATTTTTTTCTGTGAGTTTGCAGTATTTCAATGAACCATCACCTATGAAAATACTGATGGTTCAATCATTTCTTTAAAATCAGTATTCTGCTTCTTTTGCTTCTCGAATATTTTTATAGGTTTCGGTTAGTAAAACTGTGTCTTCCACCAATCGTGCAATACGGAAGAAAATATCATCATTTACTATTTCTTTACGATGGAAATCCTTTTCTTCTATAAAGACATAAGTTTGAACGATTTGCGCCTTCAGATATGAAAGAATTGGTTTTAATTGTTGTTCAGCAATTAGGAAATGTTTCGGTGACCCAGCTGTAATGACCATGCTGACAATTTTATCTCGTAAGGCATTCACAGGCAGTAAATCAAACAAATTTTTAAGCGTTGCAGGAATAGATGCTTGAAATATGGGTGTACCAATCACAATAGCATCTGCTTCCATCATAGCTTTTGTAATACGTCCAGTATCACCCTCATACTCTAAATAATTTCGACCGTCACTAAATCGAATGTCTATTTCCGCTAAATCAATTAACTCAATCTCAACAGTTGCATAGGATTTTTTAAATTCTTCAAAGACGACATTCATAGCCGTACGCGTTTTTGACCCAACAATTGAACTAGAAATAGC
>NZ_JBALOZ010000307.1:6794-7121 GCF_036965125.1 Bacillus sp. JJ1503 | reverse complement strand
AATATTTTTATACCAATTAACTCAATATTTTTCATAACATTTAATTTTATTGAGTAGTTCAAATTTTTCTTCAAATAACTGTTCATAAGCTCGTACAGGGTCCCATGTACTGATAATTGTTGAAGCACTAGATATCTTAATATTTTTAGTTGCTTGTACAATAGCCCCTAAGACAACTGTGTGTGCCTGAGTTGTAAAATACTCTCCAAGACCAAAGAAATCAATGCCTGCCTCTTCTACAAGCTTTGCTTCTTCAATTATTTCTTGAATTCGTTGTTGTTGTGTTATACGCTGTCCTGTATGTGGATTTGAAAGAGGATCATCTAA
>NZ_JBALOZ010000307.1:0-6726 GCF_036965125.1 Bacillus sp. JJ1503 | reverse complement strand
AGTGGTATAGTATACAAAAAGATACTAAAGGGGTAATTAGGATGAATCTAGAACCAGAATTATGTCGTGTAGAAGATGCTTAAGCCATAGATCGACTACTGCCATGGTCAAAAAACCTTATCTGTTACTTGTATCGTCTTTAACAAGTTACCTAAATAATAAATCAAGTCCCGACCTCTATGAAGGTGGGGACTATTTGACGCTTGTTTAAGTAAGATTGATAGAAGAAATGAAATGATATAAAATTCATTTTTTTGTTTTTTATAGACCACTAAGCAATAACATAATGAAATCACAGCAAAAAGAATCGAAACAGCTGCTTTTATTTTTTTCATTATATCCTCCTCCATCCATCTTTTTGTTTGCTTGGCTTATTTTGGAATACGAAATCCACGACATGCCTGCTGTTGCTTTGAAATAAAGTTTGATCAAAAATACCTTACAAATCATTATTTTATAATTAGTAAAAAGAATCCAATTAAAAAAAAGATTGATCATTTTCTACCCGTGTTGCTCTACAATCGCGCCCGATTGTGGAATATCAACTTACCTTTAATTAGGTCGTATTGTTAAACGGAAAACAATAGTTCAATAAAACAGCGGCAGTCTAGGACTTTCTTTTCCCTAGGCTGCCGATTTTGTAATTTCCTTTTCTGATAGTTGTTTATTAATCAACTGACCCCGCATACAACATGCGCCGAGTGTATGTGGCAACACATGGGGTGCAGGTGAGTATTCAGTCTATTGTTCCTGGACTGATTCTTCATTAAATATTGATTTTGATAAATTATGGATAATATCTCCACGGCTTATAATCCCTATAACTCTACCTGCTCCATTCACTACAGGAAGCTTCTTAAAATGATGCTTGGATATTAAACTAATGGCACTTTCAAAGTCATCATCGGGTGCTAATGTCTTAATATTTTTCTTAACCATAATTTCCTCAATAGGGGTATTCATTTTTTCTCTTAATACATCTTCTATTTTTTGAGCTTCTTCTAAATAGGTAACATAGTAAGCTAAATAAAAAGTCTCTGTATGTGGGGAAAGAAAGCGTACGATATCCCCATCTGAAACGATGCCCACTAAATTTCCTTTATCATTAACCACTGGGACACCACCAATTCGATTCGTTTCTAAAATAGAAGTTAATTCTTTGACAGTTGTTGAATGCTTAGCTGTAATTACTTTTCGAATCATAAAATCGCGTACTTGCATGTAGACCTTTCTCCTTTCCGCATAAAGAATAAAGAACGTACTAGCGGCTTTTACAAGGTTAATTTCTTGCGCATACAAAGCTAAGAATGAAGCAATAACAAAATGCAATCACAGCAAAAATAATCGAAACAGCTGCTCTTTTATTACATAATCCTTTTATAGTTGTTTATTAATCAACTGACCATCTATAAACACATGCTGTTTTAATTTCTAGTAGTAGAAAAACCTGATTTTTCGTAAAACACTAAATTTGTGTCCCATAAGGTTGCCTTATACTATTCTTTGATTGCCATTAATTTCTCCGATTGTTGTTTTCTTTTTATGGTAGTGGCGGCAATCTGCAAGCCCATCATCGCTACGTTAATCACAATCAGCCCCGCTATTGCTGTTGAGAAGCTATCCATCGCATCGTGAATCCAGCCAAGAATAAGGGGGCCGGTTGCCCCGATTACATAGCCGGCTGATTGAGTCATGGCCGACCAAGCAGCCGCCTCCTGTGGATTGTCGGTAGCGTCCAAAGGCAGTAGTAGATTGAGAGAAAACAATGCGCCGGCGCCTACACCAATAAAGATCGTGGCAATCAACGGTGCAATGGAGGACGCAAGCATCACAAGCCCTACGAGTTCCGACAGCGCTGCAACCATTAGCCAAAGGCGACGTGAAGGGAATTTACGAAGCATGATTGGCAGAACAAAGCTTACCGGAATCTGGACAACAACGAAAATCGTAAGCGCACTTGCAGCGTAGGACTTACTATAGCCCATCCCTTGAATAATCTGTGGCAACCAAGCTGTGACTGAATAGAATAGCATGGCCATCAAACCGAACGTCAGTGTAAGTAGCCAGGCTTTCTTATTTGTCCATGGCATACTCGTCTTCGTGCCGGTTGAAGTAGGATGATCTTGCGGTCTAATATTCCGCATAACGAACAACCACCATAATAGCACTGCGACGAATGCGATTACCGCCCATATACCGAGCGCGCTCTGCCAAGAGTTCATACTATTCTGCATCGGCACAATCAAGCTCGAGCTTAATGCTGCTCCCAGAGTAAGTGCAACCGTGTATATCGCTATCATCGAAGGCACATGCTTAGGAAAGTGGCGCTTAATAAATCCAGGAAGAAGCGGTCCTACAAATGCAATTCCTATACCCGCGATAAAAGCGGTAATAAGCAAAAATGAGCCCGAATTCGTGAAGAACCTAAGAACAGTACCAACTCCGATGACAAGTAGCGACCATCCTAATACCCGCTCAATACCCCATTTTCCGCTGAACTTTACGGCTACAGGAGCGAAGAGTCCCATACAAAGAACAGGAATCGAGGTCAGCAAACTCGCTACGGAGGCGTTCATTCCTAAGCTGGTTCTAATCGTTTCGAGCAATGGTGCGATTGAATTAATTGCCGGACGCAAGTTCAATGAGGCAATAAATAAAGCGATTATCATTAAAATATATTTCTTTTTCATAAAAATTTCAAACTCCTTCAAGATCTTAGGATCTTATTATAAATTTCAAACCAATAGTAAAGCCCAACTTCACCGTAGATTAATAAGAAATTGGGCTCTTTCATTACTTAATTAAAGCGACCTATTCTGGAATATTTATTTATTTGTTTTTCAATTCTCGTCTTACTAGTGGCATTACTTTAGTAGCTAATAATTCAATCGCACTTGCAATCTGGGATAACGGCTGACAAATATCAAGCTGCATAATAAAGCGATTATGACCAAATAATTCGTGCTGATAAAGAATTTTTTCAACGATTTCTTCAGGACCTCCAACAGCAAGTGCATCATTTTTAGAAACAGCTGCTGCCACTTGATCTTTAGGAATATTTCTTCTCATCATCGTTCCAATATAATTAGAATAATATGGGTAAAATTCATTAACAGCCTGTTCGGCAGTCTTGCCAATATAGCCATGGCTTGTGATTGCAATTTTTAAATCCTCTTCTGCATGTCCTGCCGAAATCCCAGCCTGACGATAGGCTTCTACTAATGGTTTTACATAAAAAGGATTACCTCCTAAAATAGCGAGTGCCATTCCAAACCCAGCCTGCCCAGCCCGAACTGCACTTGCAGGGGTACCTCCTACTCCTCTCCAAACAGGAATCTTATCTTGTTTTGGTCTAGGTGCAATCTCGCTATTATTTAATGGCGAACGAAACTTCCCTTGCCATGTAACACGTTCATTATTATTTAATTCTTGTAACAGTTGTAGCTTCTCTTCAAAAAGTTCATGATAATCATCTAAGTCATAGCCAAAAAGAGGGAACGATTCGATAAATGCTCCTCTACCAGCTATGATTTCAGCACGCCCTCCTGAAATTAAATCTACTGTCGAAAAGTCTTCAAATACTCTTACAGGATCTGCTGTACCTAATACGGTTGTAGCGCTGGCTAGTCGAATATTTTTCGTTGCATGTGCAATCGCTGCTAATACAACAGGTGTAGCTGAAACTGCAAAATCTAAACGATGATGTTCCCCTAAGCCAAAGATATCCAATCCTGCTTCATCGGCTAGCTTCGCTGTCTCGATTATATTTTGAATGCGTTCTTCTGCAGGAATGATTTTTCCAGTAATAGGATCTGGAATTATTTCTCCAAAAGTATAGATACCAAATTCAAACTTCTCTTGATTTGTCTGGCTCATATGGCAACCCTCTTTCATTTATATAATTATCTTTCCTTAAAATAAAATAGCATCCAGTGAATATTGTCCTGCCCCCGTAAGAGCTATAGGAATTGCTACAACTAATGTAGCAAGACAGTATTCATATCCACCTTTTTGTCCTCCCCTTTAATTCTCTTTATCCAAAATGTTTTTAGATTTCCTTTGAATGATGTTATTATTACTCATAATAATCATTTTAAAAAGTACGCACTTAAAAGTGGTATAGTATACAAAATGATACTAAAGGGGTAATTAGGATGAATCTAGAACCAGAATTCTGTCGTGTAGAAGAGTCTTTAAGCATATTAGTCGGGAAATGGAAACCAATTATCTTATTGCATTTATTGAAGAACGGTACTCAAAGATTCAGTGAATTAAAACGAAGAATGCCCGGAATCACGCAAAAAATGCTGACTAATCAATTACGGGAGTTGGAAAACGAGGATATTATTCAGCGTGTTGTCTATCCACAGGTTCCGCCTAAAGTGGAATATTCGATTACCGAATACGGCAGGAGCTTGGAACCAATCTTACACGCAATGCATGACTGGGGAACAAAGCATCAATTGCATAAAAGACAAAAAATGAATGAAAAAGTGAGTAAATAAAAAAACTGCCTTTATTGGCAGTTTTTTTATTAAATATCTAATTTTCTTTAAAGGTGTTGCTCAATTAAATGTCCCGATTGTGGACTAGGAGCTACAGACGATTCTTCAACTAAACTGCCCAGATAGTTTAGGTACAATATTTCACAATCTTTCATGTGTAATAAGAAAGGCGATTATCAAATTGGAAATTAATAAAAAGATTTGATATGACATTAAAAGAGGTATTTTCATGCACTATATTAGCATGAAAATGGAAAAGCATCCAAAGTGGTTCATTCTAATCTATTTACTACTTCTTTCATTGGATTTTCCTGTATTTTACAGTGTGATGAAACTTCCCATGAAGTATATAATAAACTCCGATTCCGGCTAGAATGAAGAAAGTGCTATAAAAATATAATGAACTATAGCCTACTTTTACTGTTACGAGACCGAATAAAAAGGAACCAATTCCAAATCCAAAATCAAATGTTGATAGGTATGTAGCCGTAGCCAATGCCCTTTTTTCAACCGGTGCAATTTGAATGGCGATTGTTTGAAGACTTGGAAAGATGGTTCCCCAACCTAAACCAATAAGGGCCGCTGAAAGAAGAAATGATAGTAATGATGTTGAAGCGCTAAGAAAATATGTTCCAACAGCATAAAGGAAAATTGCCGGATAGATAATTTTATTTGCTCCATAAAGATCAAACCATTTCCCGGTAAAAGGTCTCGAAATTAACAGGATGATAGCATACACTACAAAGAAATAACTAGCTGCTTCAACTAAACCAATCTCTTTGGCATATACAGACATAAAAGAAATAATTCCAGAATAAGCCAAAGCAAAAAATCCAGAAATTAATGAAACGGGAATAGCAGAACCCTCAAATAAGGACTTTATTCCTTTACTTGAATCTAATTTTTTGACTTCTTGTGTTACAGTGTTTTTAGGAATCCGAACAAATAAGGCGACAATCAGAGCAACTAGTGCCAATAAAGCATTAATGAAGAACAATAGATTTGTTCCTCCGTGATGCATAATAGTTAACCCTAAAAAAGGTCCAATTACCATACCAAGATTGAGTGTTAGTCCATAATAGCCCATCCCTTCCCCTTTTCGTGATTCAGGGATGAGATCTGCTACGATGGCTCCGGTAGCTGTAGTTGCCATTCCAAATCCAATTCCATGGAAAAAGCGAACAATAAGTAGTGTAGTGATCGATTGCGTTATAAAATAAAAAAAAGATGAACCACAAACTATTAAGAAAGCTGTCAAAAAAACAGGATACTTTCCAATCCTTTCTATCCATTTGCCCGCGAATGGACGAGTAATGATACCTGCAATTAAAAAAATTGTAACAATTAGCCCAACTTCCGCTTCATTACCATTTAGTCCTTGCAAGGCATATATCGGTAAAGTAACCAATAAATAATAAAATATTGTAAAGGTAAGAAAATTAGCTATTGAAATACTAATAAAATTTTTTGTCCATAATTTGGGCTTGAGCAATATAATTCCTCCATTATTCATCTATATTAAAAAATATAAGTTTTGATATATTAAATACTTGCTGTTAGTTATTTTTATCATTTTTTGACAGAATACTCCCTTGCCCAAAGACGGATTAGGATAATCCGAAAATGAGCGCCTATCCTTGTTCAAAGATAGCGCCCGATTATGGAATATCAATGCCTAAATCTCATTCGAGATAAGCCCCTGTTACTTTATTTGGATGCATTTTGTCTACAAACTGTGCCTAACACCCATAAGATGTTCGTTGAGAATAATTATTTTTCAGTTGCTGTATTCCCCATTGCAATAGAAATTCTATTCCAACTGTTGATTTGATTAATTATTAGTACAAGGTCAACATATTGTCGCTCGTCATAATGTTCACGTACTCGTTGATAAAGCTTATCTGGTACACGTTTTGTCGGGATTAAAGTCACGTATTCTGTTAACTCAAGAGCCACTTTTTCTGGATCTGTGTAAAATGTGCACTCTCTCCAGGCACTAATTCAATATAATCGTTGTTCCGTTTCACCCATTCTTCTAGCATCAGCTGTATGCATGTTAAGACAATATGCACAACCATTTATTTGAGATGCCCGAATTTTTATAAGTTCACGAAGTTTACGGTCTATACCTGTTGTTTTCGTATACTTCCCCATTTCCATCATTATTTTTAGTGCTTCTGGTGATACATTGTAATAATCAATTCGTTGTTCCAATTTAATT
>NZ_JBALOZ010000306.1:1219-3155 GCF_036965125.1 Bacillus sp. JJ1503 | reverse complement strand
ATAATAAATATTGAAAAGCATTTTAATGGTTTGTTTATTGTCTTAGAAGCAAGAAATGATCAAAGTTAAACGATAAAAAAGGTGAGGTTCAAAATGACAGAAGAAGTAATGAGAAGCGATCTGCCTTCCGGATTAGCAAAACCAGCAAGACGTGCTCTGGAAGGAGCAGGTTACAGTAGACTTGATCAATTCACTAAAGTGAGTGAGGCAGAAATATTACAGCTACATGGAATGGGACCTAAAGCTATAGAGCAAATTCGACTTGCTCTTAAAGAGAAAGAGATGTCCTTTCTAAAATAAAAAATCATGAGAGTCTTCTTCAAGAGCCGATATTCAAAAATACCGGCTCCGACTACTTTTATTAATGCAAGTTATACATCCTCAAAGAGATCTCTAAACTCTTTCATATCTGTTGATTTATCATTTACATAATAGGGATTTTCGACTGTTGAGTCTTTTGGATCCAAATTCGTTTTTATGACCAAAGTGGGACCAGATGATCGTTGTGGGGCTATTATTCGATCATTCAGATTATCAAAATCCGGCAGTTTTTGGCTTCCTGGCTGGCTTGGTTCTGTCATCTTAGCACCTCCTGTATAAATAGGTTGCTTCTTGTGGAGAAATATATAAGGATAAAAGCTTATTTTTTGTCAAGGTAATTACCTAAAGTATTCACATTACTCTGTTTGAATTGTTAAGACAAGTAGGAAATAGAAGAGTGTTTGAAGTATAAAAAGTTGTATGCGTCAGTGTGGAGATAAGGAAGTGCAATTCATGAGAAGATAGCTTCATGAAAGAAAGAGATTGCCTGATTCTCCCAAAATGAAGAAATCAGGCAATGTGGTATAAAACTTAATATTCTTTTTCTATTTTCTTCGTACTTCTAATCGTATCGATTGGTCTAACTATTTTTTCAATATGCTCACGTTTTCCTTCTAAGAACGGGGGTAGGGATAATTTTTCTCCAAGTGTTTCATACGGTTCGTCTCCCATAAATCCAGGACCATCTGTAGCATACTCGAATAATATTTGAGGTGCCACTCTTGAGTATAAGGATCCGAAAAAGAAGCGGTCAATGAAACCAGATGTTGGGATTCGGAAGCTTTGAATCCGCTTGTCCCATTCTTCTAGAACAGAGCGGTCTTCAACACGGAATGCCGCATGATGAACGGTACCAAAGCCTTGTTGAGCCTGATGGAGATTAGGATTATCTTCTACTATTACTTGGGCACCATTTCCACCTTCTCCAACTTCAAATAAATGAAATTCTCCTTCCTGACCGATTTCTTTGAATAGGAGAACCTTTTCCATCACTTCTTTAAAATGATGAAAATTTGCGATGCGAACAAAGATTGGACCTAGGCCAGTAATCGCATATTCTAATGGAATAGGACCGTTTTGCCATGGTGTTCCAGAGGCAACCCCTTTATTATGTTCATCGGAAATCAATTGGTAATGCTGCTCATCGAAATCAATGAAGGAAAGTGTCTTTTTCCCAAATTGCTCTTTAATCCCCGTATGTTTAACTTCCAGTCGGTCAAATCTTTTAACCCAATAATCTAATGCCGCTTCATTAGGTACACGAAAGGATGTTTTCGAAATCTCATTTGTTCCGTGTACGCCTTTAGGAATGCCAGGAAAGTCAAAGAAAGTCATGTCTGTCCCTGCATTTCCAGCGTCATCTGCAAAAAATAGGTGATATGTTTTTATATCGTCTTGGTTAACCGTTTTCTTTACTAAGCGCATTCCTAAAACATAAGTGAAAAAGTCATAGATCTTTTCAGCACTGCTTGTAATGGCTGTTACATGATGGATGCCTTTTAGTTCGTTCATTAATATTCCTCCAATAAAACTTTTGATTTATATTGATTACTTTACCCATACAAATCGTATACATGAATCGAATTTTACTTTGAATAAAAGTATCTTTAATTCG
>NZ_JBALOZ010000306.1:0-1144 GCF_036965125.1 Bacillus sp. JJ1503 | reverse complement strand
TTTTTCTTTTATGAAGTTTAAAACAGTAGTATTATATTTTTATTGCATTTAGTATGAATGTGGAGGGTGAGATTTTGTTTTATGGTTGGATAGTGGTATGGCTGACATTCTTTGTCATACTAATTGCTGCAGGCATTCGCTCGATTACGGGTATACTCATTATACCACTGGAGCAGGAATTTGAATGGAGCCGTTCCTCTATTTCGTTTGCCTTTGCAATTAACTTAACGATATATGGATTCTCAGGTCCGTTTATTGCAGCTGGGCTTGAAAGAATTGGTATTCGAAAAACGATGGCATATGCGATGCTCGTGCTAGTAATCGGAATGACGGCTAGCTTATTTATGAGTCAAATTTGGCATCTGAACCTCATTTGGGGAGTTATGATTGGAGTGGCCAGCGGGGTTTTTCTTACCGTTTTAGCAGCAACTATAGCTAATAATTGGTTTGAAAAACGAAAGGGAATCGTTGTCGGCATACTAATGTCAGCTACTGCCGCGGGGCAAATGATTTTTCTTCCGTTGCTTTCCAATTTGACTGAGGCTTTTTCGTGGAGAACAGGGATTTATGTATTTATTGGGTTAGGTGTCTTGATGATTCCCCTTATAGCAATTTGGATGAGAGATAAACCGGCTGATAAGGGACTAATCCCTTACGGTGCAGTCGCAAATCAAATTGCCCCTGTTATTCAGAATAAAAAAAATCCAATTAAGGAAGCATTCGAGGTATTATGGATAGGTGTTCGTACGGTTCCATTTTGGTTATTACCCATTAGCTTTTTTATTTGTGGTTTATCCACTGCGGGATTGATTGGGACGCATTTTATCGCGGCCTGTGGTTTGTATGGTATATCAGAAGTAAATGCAGCAGGCTTGTTTGCATTTATGGGGATTTTTAATATTATTGGAACGATGATTTCGGGATGGTTATCTGATCGGTTCGATAATCGATGGTTATTATTTTGGTATTACGGACTTCGGGGATTATCCCTAATCATCCTACCGTATGCACTTGATTTACGATCCTATCCAATGCTTGTCGCTTTTTCTGTATTTTACGGTTTGGACTGGATCGCAACCGTGCCACCAACCATCCGGTTAGCCTCAGAATACTTTGGCAAAGAGCGGGGAGCGATCGTCTATGG
>NZ_JBALOZ010000305.1:0-8432 GCF_036965125.1 Bacillus sp. JJ1503 | reverse complement strand
GTAGCTTACTGTTTGAAATATGATCTTCAGGCGTAAAAATATAAAAGGCATTTTCAAAAAGGATCGATTTTGCAGCAGTTACACCGCTTTTGTGTGACCCAGCCATTGGATGCCCGCCAATAAAACTGATTCCCCTTTTCTTAAAAGCGTCAGCCAATTGAACGATTTCCTTTTTCGTACTGCCTGCATCTGAAATAATAACTTGATTCTTTAATGGAATATTTTCTAGGATTTTAAATATCTTTTCGGTTACTTTTACTGGAGTAGCAATTAAAATCAGGTCAGCATGTTCAGCAGCTTCTTCAATTGAAATGGCAATTTCATCAATCACCCCAAGCATCCTTCCAAGCTTTGTCTGTTCTTCGTTCGCATCAAAACCAACGACAACTGCATCCTTGTGAGTCTTTTTAATGCATAGTGCCAAGGATCCTCCAATTAATCCTAAACCTATAATAAGTACACGGCCTTTCAAGCGGCTCACCACCTTTATGATTGAGTTATCCATTGTAAAAGCACATTTACTGGCTAAATATATGGTAATTAGGGAAAAAAGCTTCAGAGGCTATAGCAGCCTCTGATTTCTAATAAATAATTGTTTTCTTATGAAATGATTGTCTTTTCAGCTAGTAATTCAGCCATAACCTGCATAACACCTTCATTTTGCTCCTTTGAACCAACTGTCACCCTCACACATGTAGGGAAACCAAGTGCCTTGCCTGAACGAACGATATATCCTCTTTCGAGCAAATATTGAAATACTTCGTTTCCGTCCTTGTTAAAATCAATAAGGATAAAGTTTGCTTGTGAGGGGTAATAGCTTAAGCCCTTCTCCTCACAAAATGCATAAAGTTGTTCCAGACCCTCACGGTTTTTTTGTCTGCAGAAATCAACATACTCCTTGTCTTCAAGAGCTGCAACTGCTGCTGCTTGGGCCATTGTATTAACATTAAAAGGTTCTCTTGCTGGTTCTAAAACTTTAATGATTTCAGGTTGGCTAATCCCGAATCCAACACGAAGGCTTGCAAGGCCATAAATTTTTGAGAATGTACGCAAGACGATCATATTTGGAAAACGATCCAGTAAATGTACCGAACTGCTATAGTCTTCAGCAACAGCATAGTCAAAATAGGCTTCATCAATGACAACGAGAATTTCATTCGGCACTTTCTCTAAGAATGAAACTAATCGATCTTCACCTATATATGTTCCTGTCGGATTATTTGGGTTACAAACCCACACTACTGAAGTTGACTCGTCTATAGCCTGCAGCATTCCATCTAGGTCATGTTCTCCGTTTATTTGAGGAATTTCCCTAACCTCTGCACCATCAATGACAGCGTTATGCTTATACTGCGAAAAGGTTTGTGTAGCCATTACTGTGTTAGTGCCTGGCTTTAAAAGAGCCCTTGAAATAATTTGGATGAGGTTATCAGCCCCATTGCCAAAAATAAATTGTGATGGGCTTAAATGGAAATAATCAGCAATCATTTCTCTTAAATTAGTAGCATTTCCGTCTGGATAAAAAGGAAATGATGCTGAAGAACAATTGATAGCAGCAATCACATTTTCAGAGCATCCGAACGGATTTTCATTGGATGCCAATTTTATAATTTTTTCCAAACCATACTGTCTTTTTACTTCATCGATTGGTTTCCCAGGCTGATAAGGAGATAAATGAAGCAACTGCTCTTTCCATTTCATAATGATTCACCTTTTCTTTTGAATGTCATTAAAAATCAATGTATAAAAGATTAATTTTAATACTATTCTGCAGTATTTAAATCAGGTCTTAATTTAATGGCGTCTCCTAAGTAAATATGACTAATATCTTTTTGTGAAATATTTGTATTCACATGCATCATGACACGGATACATTTTTCTAATGAGGAATCGACTGGAATCTCTCTCATACACATAACAGGGACATACTTCCAGCCCTCTATTAATCTCATTGCTTTGGCAGGGAATACTGCTGTGATATCCTCTGTCACTGAAATGAAGACAGATGCAACCATCTCAGCATCGATCGAATTTTCCTCAATCATCTTCCTCAGCAAAATCTCTGTAGCTTCAATAATTTCTTTTTCATTGTTTTCATTTATTGTAGTAGCTCCTCTTACGCCGCGTATCACATGCAACCCCTCCTTTATTTTTGAAAATATTCTAGCTGCTTGATCAATTCCGCTTCTGAAACCTCAAATAATTCGGGGTTACCGATTTCCTTTAATAGAACAAAGTTTACTTTTTGACCGATTGACTTTTTATCTTGTTTCATTCGCTCAATTAAATTTTGTATCGTCAGTGCTTTAGGTATTTTGGTTTCATAGCCTAGACGAGCGAGCCAATTTTTTAACGGCTCCATATTAAAGGATAAACCCGTTATGTTATCGCTTAGTTGCAATGCAAATAGCATGCCGATCAATATTGATTCCCCATGTGTCCATTTGCCGTAGCCCATTTCAGCTTCAATCGCATGGCCAAGCGTATGGCCAAAATTTAAGTAAGCACGGATTCCAGACTCTTTCTCATCCATAGAAACAAAATAGTTCTTAATTTCAATTCCCTTAACTAAAGCATATTGTAAATCCTCTCCACCAAGTTCATCTAGAGAATTTACATGAGTTAACAGCCAATCATAAAAGGACGGATCATGAATTAAGCTATGCTTTATGACTTCAGCAAAACCAGATCGTCTTTCTTTCAGCGGTAGCGATCGCAGAAAATGCAAATCATAGAATACAGCTTCCGGCTGATAAAAAGCGCCAATCATATTTTTTCCCAATGGATGATTGATAGCGACTTTCCCGCCAACTGCGCTATCATGAGCTAAGATTGTCGTTGGCACTTGGAGAAAAGGGATTCCTCGCATGAATGTCGAAGCTACAAATCCTCCAAGGTCTCCAATTGCTCCACCACCAAATGCAATCAGTATTGATTTTCTGTCCAGCTTTTTTTCTAACGCAAAACTTAATGACTGATAATATACATCAAAGGTTTTCGCTTTTTCTCCGCTTGGAACGATGCAGATTTCCGATTTGAAATTGGATATGGCAGCTTTCATGTCATCTAAATAAAGCTCTGCAACTGTTTCATCAGTCAAAACCATAATCGTTGTTAAGGAAGGGAATTTATCTTGAATAAATGAGCTTATTTGCTCGATAACCCCTGCGCCAACATATACAGGATATGTTTTCGAATTCGTTTCAATGGTTACCGCATCCATTAGAATTCCCTCGCAAACGCTCTCTGCTGATCAATAATTTCCTTTAATGTTTCAAACCGGTCTGAGTAGTATTGATCCACGATCGCTGCTGCTAATTCCCAGGCTATAACATTCTCTGCTACTACTGCTGCTGCAGGAACGGCACAGCTGTCAGACCTCTCAATGCTTGCTGCAAATGGCTCCTTCGTTTCAATATCCACACTTTGAAGCGGTTTATATAAAGTAGGAATAGGCTTCATGACTCCCCTTACTACAATCGGCATACCTGTTGACATTCCGCCTTCTAAGCCGCCTAAACGATTCGTTTTACGGTAATAGCCTTGTTCCTGGCTCCATGCAATTTCATCATGAACTTCGCTGCCTGGCTTACTTGCCGCTTCAAAGCCGATCCCAATCTCTACACCTTTAAAGGCATTGATGCTCATTATCCCGCTTGATAATTTAGCGTCAAGCTTACGATCATAGTGAACATAGCTGCCGACTCCTGGAGGCATGCCTTCAACGATGACTTCAACAATACCGCCAATAGAATCACCTTGCTCTTTTGCATCATCAATAGCTTTCATCATTTGCTGTGCTGCATCAGGATCTATGCAGCGAACTGGTGAGTCTTCTGAAATCTCCTTCAGCTTTTCAAGAGTTTCGTATTCTCTGACTGCGGATTTAATTCCGCCAATTTCTACAACATGAGAAGCGATATTTATTCCAAGCTCAGCTAATAGCTTTTTGGCAACTGCCCCTGCAGCCACCCTTACAGTCGTTTCTCTTGCTGAAGAGCGTTCAAGAACATTTCTCATGTCTCTATGTCCATATTTTAGAGCACCATTCAAATCAGCGTGCCCAGGGCGAGGACGAGTAATTTTTCTTTTTATCTCTTCTTCTTCTTCTGGAGCAATAGGATCTTGACCCATAATTTTCGTCCAGTGCTTCCAATCGTTATTTTCAACGACTAATGCAACTGGGGATCCTAAAGTGTATCCGTGCCTGACTCCCCCAGTAATTTGTACTGTATCCTTTTCAATTTGCATTCTTCTGCCTCGGCCATGTCCTTTTTGACGTCTAGCTAATTCTATATTTATATCAGAAGTAAGCAAAGGCAACCCCGCTGGCAGCCCCTCAATAATAGCGGTCAGCTGCGGTCCATGTGATTCACCTGAAGTCAAATATCTCAAAACTCTTTCCCCCTTCAACTCATTAAAGAATTATGTACCAATATAACATATCGGCAAAAATATGAATAGTAAAAATAGAAAATTCATTTAATTTTTTGCAAAAAAACAATAATTATTACGTACAATCCATTCAAGGAAGGCCGGCATTTTCAACACAAAAAAATATAAACTTCTAAAAGAAAGAAGCCTGCATCTAAACAGACTTCTGATCTTTATTTTTTTCTGTAGAAGAATGTATCCTCCGATTCAAAATCATATTTGCTAGGATTAAATATTTGCTCTGTGCTGCCAACAAAAAAAATGCCATCTGTTTTTAAAGCGTTGCTAAATTTATTATAAAGCGTATCCTTCGCCTCTTCCGTAAAATAAATGAGGACATTCCGGCACACAATGAGATCAAATGGTCCGCCAAATGGATCTGAAAGCAAATTTTGCTTTCTAAAGGTTACAGTTTTTTTGATTTCATCTGACACTTTATAAAAGCTTCCGTCCTTCACAAAGTATTTCTTCTTCATATCTTCTGGGACTTCATTCAATGATCTTTCAGGGTATGTACCAATTTTTGCTCTCGCAATGACATTTTCATCAATATCTGTCGCCAATATTTGCACTTGGGATAATGACATAAAATTTGACATTACCATGGCTAACGTGTAAGGCTCTTCACCAGTGGAGCAAGCAGCACTCCATATTTTTAACCGTCTATTATTAGCCAGCAATTTAGGAAGTATTTTATTCTCTAGCACCTCCCACCTTTTTGAATTTCGATAAAATTCAGAAACGTTAATGGTCATTCTATCCAAAAATTCATTTAAAAGCTGATTATCCATTCTTATTGCTTCAAAAAACTCTTGAAAGGTCTTATATCCCTTTTTTTCATAAAGAGATAGGAGTCTCCTTTTCATTTGTGCTTCCTTATATAAAGATAGGTCAATTCCTGTTTTCTTCTTTATATTTACAATAAAGCTTTGATAATCACTAGACATTTGCCCTTCTCCCCTAAGCATATATTCATTCTATTCTCATATAAAGTAAGTATAGCTGAAAATTTGACAAAAAGGACCAAAATTTGTTTCAAAAAGGGATTATAACAAAAAAAAGCACCCGCAATGTTTGCGAGCACTTTTTCCATTTAGTTAATCCACTCATTCATTAACTTTGAGTATTCTACAAGTTCTTCTTGTTTGAAGAATAAGCCAATTTCACGTTCTGCACTTTCAGGTGAATCAGAACCGTGAATAATATTTTTTCCTACAGTAGCTGCGAAATCACCACGGATTGTACCTGGTGCTGAATCTTTTGGATTAGTTGCTCCCATCATTTGACGAGCTGTTGCAATTACATTTTCGCCTTCCCATACCATTGCGAAAACAGGGCCAGAAGTGATGAAATCTACTAATTCTCCGAAGAAAGGACGCTCTTTGTGCTCACCATAATGCTGCTCAGCAAGTTCCTTAGAGATGCTCATAAGCTTACCGCCAACAAGCTGAAAACCCTTCTTCTCGAAACGGGCAACGATCTCACCAATTAAATTACGTTGAACGCCGTCAGGCTTAACCATTAAAAATGTTTTTTCCATAAATGTCAACTCCTAAAGCTATGTATAGTGAATTATCCTAATACGATAATCCACGAAAATATTAACATTGTTTTGAAGATAATACAAGGTCAATGGAGAAACATCGACCAAATCGTGATTAAAAACTTCTTTTGCCAATCACTTTCGCAATATCGATTAGTGTTTTCTTTGCACGATTTTGCGGGAGTTCTTTTAATATATCCAGTGCCTTATTTAAATATAAATCACTGACTTGAAGAGATCTTTCGATGGCGCCAGAGTTCTTAATGAGCGAAATGATTCTTTCCATATCACTTCGTTCTGTCGTTTCACGAACTTTAATAATCTCTTTTCGAATTTCTGCATCCTCCATGGCAAAAAAGACCGGTAAAGTAATATTGCCTTGATGAAGGTCATCTCCAGCTGGTTTCCCGAGCTCTTTTTCCGTGCCTGTAAAGTCAAGGACGTCATCAATAATCTGATAGGACATTCCAACATAATACCCAAAGCGATACAGCTTTTTGTGGACCTTTTCATCAACGTCAGCTGCAATTGCCCCAAGCTGGCAGCTTACAGCAATGAGTATCGCTGTCTTCCGCTTTATTCTTCGGAAGTAATCGCGAATATTTTGTTCAAAATTATATTTATCCTGAATCTGTTCAATCTCACCAATACAAAGTTCAACTAACGTGTTTGACAAAATCTGATGAGTAAATGGATTCTCAATATCTGTAATCAGTTCCAAAGCACGAGCAAAAATATAGTCCCCTGTGTACATGGCGACTTTATTATCCCATTTGGCTTTAATTGTTGGCTTTCCCCGTCTTAATTCTGCATCATCAATGACATCATCATGAACGAGGGAAGCCATGTGAATTAACTCAAGCGCAACAGCCACATTTTTTATTTTGTTAATGTCGTAAGCGCCAAACTTGCCAGCAAGCAAAACAAAAACGGGGCGGATTCTCTTTCCCCCAGCTTTTAATAAATGCAAGGATGCTTGGTGTAATAAAGGAGACTCCGCTTGAACTGTCTCTTCGAGTGTTTGCTCTATATTTTTTAAATCGGAATTTAGAAATGAATACATCATTTTTAACTTCATTTCCCATACTCACCCAGCTTAAAATCCTGTCTGCAGCTTCCATACATTAGAGGACGTACAAATCGAGCCAGAAGTTCTTCATTGGATCCGTCCGGACATTAATTTCTATGAAAAAAGCATTCAGAAAAAAGTTTTATTTTTCTTTACTTCCAATGTGCACCGCTGCAACTCCACCGCTGTACGGTTTATATGTTACTTTGACAAAACCAGCTTCTTCGAACATGTTTGCAAGCTCCTTCATACCAGGGAAATCGCGGGCTGATTCTTGTAACCATGAATACTCTTTATAGCTTTTTGCAAATATTTTTCCGAACATAGGCATGATAAAGCGGAAATAAAGGTAATATGCTTGTTTATAGCCAAACATCGTTGGCTGAGATGTTTCAAGGCAAACAGCCATACCACCAGGTTTAAGCACGCGGCGCATTTCCTTTAATACTTGCAAATAATCCGGCACATTTCGGAGTCCAAAGCCTATTGTCACATAATCAAAGGAGTGATCGGGGAATGGCAGTTCCATTGCATTGCCATGAACGAGCTTAACTTGCTTCAAATTCAGCTCTTTTACCTTTTGCTCACCGATTTTCAGCATGTTTTTGCTGAAATCAAGGCCTACCACTTCTCCCTCAGTTCCTACTGCCTCTGCCAAGCTAATAGTCCAATCAGCAGTTCCACAGCAAAGGTCTAATGCTTTGGAACCTTTTTGGACATTCATGCGTTTCATGGTGTCCTTACGCCATCTTAAATGCTGCTGAAAGCTAATGACGGAATTCATCTTGTCATAATTGTCATAGATCTTCTCAAAAACATGATGGACGCGCTCTTCTTTTGATTGTTGCATGCCTTCTAACCTTCCTCCACAAATATATTTTCTGCGGGCTGATGCTGACTAATGATTGCATATGCTCTTTGCTTCATCGGTTCATTCAGATTCGGGAGTTTGCTCATATATTTATCAATTAATTGCTTTGAGCTATTAAGATACCTGTCGCACGTGTGAATCAATAAGTGCTGCTGCTCTTCACATAGCTCGGTATTTTGATTTTTAGGTAGTAACAATTTTTTCAGTGCCTCAAAAACGATTGATGTCTCACCTTTTAAAAATCTCATCTTTTCCATCAACAATCTTTTTCTAAATAAAAGGTTAGAGGCAAATTCGTTCCAATTCGGATCCTCTATTAAATCAATTACCTTTTCAAATAATGAGGATTCAATCTTTTTTACACTTTCCATTAATATATCAACTGCTTCAACTGCTGTTTGATAAACAGAAATCTTATTTTCATTTACTTCTTTAATACCTGTAGCCAGCGATTTAATCAAGGGGATATCTTCAAGTTCGGCAAGAATCTTATAATATAAACCGCTATAATACAC
>NZ_JBALOZ010000304.1:0-6436 GCF_036965125.1 Bacillus sp. JJ1503 | reverse complement strand
ATATTACTGTTCTTTCATTTAAAAGGGGACGGTTTATGGGAAGTCCTTTTAGATACCGGAAGTTCTTTAGTAGTACTTACATCGGTTCTATGGGCTTTTTTACTTGGCAAGAAAATCATTCTTAACTACAAAGAAAAAGAGAAGCATTATCGGAATTTGATTGATTTATCTCCAGAGGCCATATTTGTCCATCGAAATGGGAAAATCATCTTTACAAACAAAGCTGGTGTTACATTGCTGGGAGCAAATAGTGTAGGTGATTTACTTAATCACAACTGGAAAAACTACTTGTCTAGTTCCAGTGATTGGAATCATCTAATGGAAAAAGCAAAATATCGTAACAAGGGAGTATTAACCTTTCAAATTAGAGTTGAAAGACTAGACGGCCAAGTCATCGATTTAGAAATCACTTCAACAAATATTGAATACGATGGATTGCCTGCAAGGGAATTTATCGCAAGAGATATTACCTTCCGAAAAAAACAAGAAAATATGATAAAAAAATTAGCTTATCAAGATACATTGACGGGATTGCCCAATCGAAGGGCTTTTTTGGATGACCTCGAGCAGCTCATAATAGATTCGGAAAAAAACAAAAATGATTTTGCTGTTTTTTTTATTGATTTGGATGGGTTTAAAAAGGTAAACGATTCCCTAGGCCACGATACCGGCGATGAGCTCTTAAAGAGAGTAAGTGCGCTTTTAGAGAGTTGTGTCAGAGAGAATGACATACTTGCTAGATTAGCGGGAGATGAATTTACGATACTTTTACCTGAAGCTAATAAACAAGATTGCAGCATAATTGCAGATAGAATCATCGGAAGTTTAGATTTACCTCTCTACATTCTAGGAAAAGAAATTCACGTCACATCTAGTGTTGGTATTTCTTTATATCCACAAAACGGAAAGGATGCCACAACATTAATAAGAATGGCCGATGAAGCTATGTATCAAGCAAAGAATAACGGAAAAAACAGTTATCAGTTTGTAGAAGGATCTTCTGATTTAACTGAAAGGAGAATATAGCGTGGAATCGACTAATAAAACATTGAATCTCTCAACAAATCATCTAGAGATTTCTGATATATTTTTTCGATCAATATTTGAACATAACCCTGACACCGTTTTTTTTCTAGATACGAAAGGTATTATCGTAATGCCAAATGAAGGGTTTTCTGAATACTTGGGTTATAAAAATGACGAAATAATATTACATTCGATTGAGCAATTTCTCTATATAAATGAAATCCCAATATATAAAAAATGCTTTAATAAGGTTCTTTCTGGCGAAGTGCAACATATTGATACTGTTTTTATACATAAAGCCGGAAGAAAGGTTCAAATTAATCTCACTCTTATCCCTGCAAAATTTAATGGTAAAGTGGTTGGAGTTAGTGGGATAGCTAAAGATATTACAGAAGAAAAGGAAACCGCCATTGAATTAATAGAATCAGAATTAAAATTCCGTAGCCTAGTAGAGGAAGCTCTTGTCGGAGTCTATATTATACAAAATGGAAAATTAATTTATGGAAATCCCCGGCTACATCACCTTTTAGGAACAGCGATTTCATCTAATGCATTAGATGTTATGGAGTATATTCACTCAGAAGACCAAGCAGAAATGAATTCTGTTTTTAATCAATTAATCGATGGGAAGAAAGGCATTGATCATACCTTCAGAATTATTAGTAAAGATGGTTCGATTATTGATATTGAAGCCCATTCAAAAAGAATCTATTATCATGATCAATCTACTATTATAGGAACACTGCATGATGTTACTGATCGTAAAAAATCGGAGGAGTTAAACAAATTCTTAGCTTATCATGATTCTTTAACCGAACTGCCAAACAGAAGATTCTTTCAAGAAAAACTGGAAAAAGAATTAATTATCAGTAAAGCGCTCCAACAAAAAATGGCTGTTATGTTTCTCGATTTGGACCGGTTTAAATATATCAACGACACTCTAGGACATTTTGTGGGAGACGAGCTGCTGAAACTCATCTCGAAAAGGTTAAAAATCTGTCTAGGGGATAAGAACATACTAGCCAGGCTGGGCGGAGATGAATTTTCCGTATTATTACCTAATATTCAAAATACAGATCAGATTATCAAGCATTCAGAGACCATTATCAAATCATTAGAGGAACCATTTTTTATTGAAGGGTATAAGCTTTTTATTACGACAAGTATCGGGATTAGTATTTATCCAACTGATGGAGAGGATGCAGAGTCATTAATGAAGTATGCTCATTCTGCTCTTTATAAATCGAAAGAAAGCGGGAAGAACACTTACCAAATCTATACCTCATCAATGAACATACAAACCTTCAAAACATTCAATTTGGAGGCGGGCCTTCGAAATGCAATAGAGTTAAATCAACTAGAATTTTATTACCAGCCGAAGGTTTGTACACTTACAAATCAAATTGTCGGTGTTGAAGCTCTGATCCGCTGGAATCATCCGGAATGGGGACTGTTATCTCCTGATGAATTCATTCCGTTAGCTGAAGAAACAGGTTTAATCGCGGAAATAGGGAAATGGGTCAAATATAAAGCATGTTCCCAAAATAAAGCTTGGCAAGATGCAGGTTTACCGGCTATTCCTATTTCTATTAACCTATCTGCCAGTCGATTTTTAGATAAAAACTTAGTGGAAAATATCGCTAGTATCCTAGAGGAAACAAAGCTTTCTCCTGATTACTTACAAATTGAAATAACAGAATCATCTTTATTAGAAAATGAAAAGGTAGTTTTGGCTACTTTAGATGAATTAAGAAGTATAGGAGTTAGAATAGCCTTAGATGATTTCGGCACAGGGTATTCCTCACTCTCCTACCTAAAACGTTTTAGAGGTAGAATAGATACATTAAAAATTGATCAATCTTTTATTAAGGATTTAAGTGAGACAGATCCAGATAACTCCAATTTTATTACGAAGACCATTATTGAATTAGCACAGCACCTCAAAATGGAGGTTGTTGCTGAAGGTGTGGAGAATATCGAGCAGCTCCAAATATTAAATAATTTCAAATGTGAGACCATCCAAGGCTATTTATTCTCTAAGCCTGTCCCAGCAGAGGAATTTACTCACCTATTAAGAATAGGGAAATTTGAAGTTTCGGAAAGTGTTTCCGGTGGCACTACTGATAAGTTTGAAGATAAACGGGAATATTTTAGAATTAATCTCGATTTTCCTTTACTTGCCTCTATGACCCTTATACGAATTCACGGAAGAAAAGTAGAACTAGGGAACACGAATGTTTTGATTGAAGACATTGGATTAGGGGGCCTCAGGTTTTTATCAGATATTAGGTTAACTGTTCATCGAGATATAATTTTAGAATTTCAAACGGAAATTTTAGGTGAGACGATTAGCATGTATGGTTCCGTGGTATGGATGCACGAAGCAAAGCCTGGTATTTTTCAGTATGGACTGGAATTTTTGGTAGAGGAAAATGAACGCTCAAATCTAGCTAAGTTACTAAATAAGTTCGCGATTCTTCTTAGAAAAAATCCAATCGTTCCGGATTGCAATTTTGTTAAAACGGATCGATATCATTTTATTAAGAATCAAAGGGAAATATTAAAAACGGAATAATAAAATCACGTTTTATCACATTGTGATTTATAAGGCAAACGCTAAGAACATTGAATTTCCATTGAAAATTCAATGTTCTTTTTTGCAAAGTTTCAATACTAGAGGAGTAAAAAGTTATTTGGAGTTATATGATTCTTTCTACTGTCAATTAAAGCAATACAATGAGCCAATCGCTCTACCCCTAGTTTTATTTGACTTTCGTTTACTTGAGAAATGCATAATCGAAGGAGATTTTCCTTTTTATATTCTGGTAAAAACATTCTAGAGGCATCATCTACATATATATGCTGCTCGTTTAGCATATGAACTACCTGTTTTGCTTTCACATTCTCAGGTAAACTGATGGACAGATAGAATCCTGAAGTCGGTTTAGAAAATTGAGTATTAGCCGGCAGCAATAATTCACATGCTTCTTGAAGTATTTGCATTTTAGTTGAGTATACTTCTTTAATTTTTTTGAGATGGCTATTAAACATACCACTTTTTAAATAGATTTCTAGTGCACCTTGAGAAAGTGCTGAACTATTAAAATCCGAACTAAATTTATATCGTAAAAAATTGTTAATCATTACTGTAGGAAGAACGACAGTAGCAATCCTTAGCCCTGGAAGAAAAATTTTTGAAAAGCTTTTAATATAAATCACTCTCCCAGAAGGATCAAAAGAAAATAAAGGATCTGATTTTGCATTTGGATCCAGGTCCCCTAGAAAGTCATCTTCCACTATATATACATCGTATTTTTCGGCTAACTCAACAATTTTTTTCTTTTCGCTATTCGTGTAACAATGTCCAAGTGGATTGTGAAATCTCGGAACAATATAGAAAAATTTTATATCATTATTTCGAAAAATATATTCAAGACGATCAAGGTCAATTCCTTCCATCGATAACTCAATTCCCAACGTAGTAGTTTGGTGCAGATTGATGGACTCAATAAATCCGAAATAAGTAGGCTGTTCAATTAGAATATTGTTTTTTCCATTTGGAAAGGGCATAGAAACAAATAAGTTTAGGGCTTGCTGTGAGCCAGATACAACGACTAATCTTTCGGGTTTAGTGAACACTTGTAAATTCTGCAAATATTTCACTAACTGTACTCGTAATGAGTAAGATCCTTGTTGATCAGAGTATGTAAAAAGCTCTTCTTTATATTGTTCAATTGCTTGATTCATGCAATGTTGAAATTCAAGATAAGGCATAACATTCTTATCTGGACCAGCAGACAAGAAGTCAATCACCTCATTTTCATTCATCGCATTTTGAAATTCATTCACAACAAAGTAACCACTTTTAGGAACAGAATAAATTAAATGCTCTTTTTCTAATTCTTCGTATGCTTTAATGACCGTATTTTTGCTGCATGAAAAATGCTCAGACAGCTGACGAACAGAAGGGAGTTTACTTCCTGCAATAAGGATCCTATCTGCTAGCCGATGCTTAATCTCTTCCATTATCTCTATATATTTGGCACTCATACATGTATCCTCCTTTAACTGTCATGGTACAGATGGCTAAAAGAATGGTTTATTTTTTTCTGTGCACCTTTTATTATGTTGATTATAACAGAATTATTTTCTTAAGAATCAGAAAATGGTACAGACGTGATTGTATTATAACGATGGGGGTTGGGATAAGATGCAGAGAGTATCCAGAGAGAAATTCGGATTATTGTTGGGATTAGTAGGGGTCATTTGTTTTAGCTTAACACTTCCTTCTACAAGTATTGCAGTAGAATATTTTGGGGCTACGATCGTTGGCTTGGGAAGAACAGTTGTTGCCTCAATTTTAGTAGCAGTGGTTTTGATTGTTCGAAAAGAAAAACTGCCTTCAGGGCGCCAATTCAAAAGTCTACTTATTGTTGCTGCTGGTGCAGTTTTAGGATTTCCTCTTCTTACTTCTTGGGCAATGAAATCCTTGCCTGTTTCTCATGGAGCAGTGGAATTAGCCTTGTTACCATTAGCAACAGCCGGATTTGCTATGGTTAGAGCAAGGGAAATTCCTTCTCTCAAATTCTGGATTTCAAGTGCAATTGGCTCTATAGCTGTTATTATGTATGCACTTCACCTTGGATTCGGTCAATTACAAGTTGCCGATTTCGCTTTACTAGCAGCAGTGCTTATACTTGGGCTTAGTTACGCAGAAGGTGGGAAACTAGCAAAAGAATTAGGCAGCTGGCAAGTGATTGCTTGGGCCATTTTAATCGGTGCGCCATTTTTTATTATTCCAGTTGGGCTAAACCTTACTACAGAAATGCTTCATGCCCCAATACAAGCTTGGGTTAGTTTTATATATCTCGCAGTGGTTAGTCAATTTTTAGCATATGTTGCTTGGTATGGCGGAATGGCTATGGGGGGAATAGCAAGAGTTAGTCAGGTTCAATACTTACAACCATTTTTAATGATTCTATTTGCTGCAGTATTTCTAGATGAATCTATCACATTTTTCACTCTTGTAATGGCCGTAATAGTTGTATTTTCCGTTATTATCGGTAAGAATACTGCCGTAAGAAAGGTTCAACCCATATCACAGGATGCTTTACCGCAATCAGGTAAAACACATAATTCAAAATCAATTAATTAGCTAGATTACTATAGGTGCTAATATCAGTGCAGCTGCCATATTTAAACTTACATCTGGTTATTTTTGAAAATGGGAGAGCTGTTGGTTTCAGGATTTCGGACACTTTACGTATGCAAGATGTTTATAAGTCTATGCTTGTTAGTTTGTTGAATAAGGTAGTACTGACTTTTTTCAGTCTTTGATGGAAAACTAACAATATCTTTAACAGTACAAAATAAACTTTATTCAAGAAACGGGCCATATTGTTGAATAACA
>NZ_JBALOZ010000303.1:3681-3863 GCF_036965125.1 Bacillus sp. JJ1503 | reverse complement strand
TATCGTAAAGCTCCTTCACTCATCCTTAGCCTCCTCCAATGTTAATCAATTAAAGCTTCGTGTTTTGCAAAACAACGCAAATTGGACAGATCACGATTTTGAATGGGCATATTTTGAGTTGAAAAGATATTTTATTTTAAACAGTTTATTAAAAACAGTTCCGATGTTTAGCGAGAGAGTGG
>NZ_JBALOZ010000303.1:0-3676 GCF_036965125.1 Bacillus sp. JJ1503 | reverse complement strand
GATTATGAAAAGTTTTCGCATAAGTTTTACAAAGGTTTTTTACACCATACACCAAATATCGATTCAAAACCGATCCCGGAGAAAGAGCTTTTTTTGATTGGGTTTATTTAAGTGTATTTCAGTCCTCTACAAATAGCCGTTTGCTTTGGGGCGGATTTTTAAGGCATCCGATAAAGCCAGAAATTCTTCAAGATTTTAAAAATCTTCCAGAAGATGAACTTTTAGATAGATATTTCAGAGCAACAGAAGATTGGATAGAAATTAAAAAATACTTAATCAGTAAAATGAAACAGGAAATATCTCAAGCAGAAATAATGAAGAATAACGAAAATGAATGCTCCTATTCACGTATAAATGCAGACAAAGAATATTATAAACTTCTTCCTGCTGCTGTATTTTTCTCCATGTATTCACCAGAAGTATTCCCACATGATATGAATCCGCTAATTCCAATAAAGCAGGCAAAGGCGAGCGGAGGAGGATCATCTTGTTATGGATATGGCTGCAGCAGCTGCTCATCAAAAGATTCAGGCAGTAATTCCAGCGGCGATTCCGGAGGAAATTCAAGCTGTTCAAGCTGTGGAGGAGGCTGCAGTTAACGGATAAGTAATCCTGATGGATTGCTTATTTTTTTTCGATTTTTTTTCAATAATTATGTTGAAATTAACAGTTATGTAACATTTTCATGATTTTTCTCCTATTAATAATAAGTTTTGATACAATCAAAAATGGACAAGAATAAGATCATATGGATGGGAATATTATGAATAAAACTTTTCTTTCAACACTGATAATTTTATATTTATGTATACAAGCTGCTCATGTAGTGAAAGCAGCTTCGGTTTCTAGCCCCGAGATCAAAAGTGAGTCAGCGATACTTGTAGATTCTGAGACAGGGGCGGTGTTATTTCAAAAAAATGCTGACAATAAAATGTTTCCAGCCAGCTTAACTAAAATTGCCACAGCCATTTACGCTATAGAAAATGGGAATCTTGAGGACCTAGTTACTGTAAGTAAAGGTGCGGCTAATACGGATGGGACAAGTGTATTTTTAGAGGAAGGGGAGCAAGTTCCATTAAAAAAGCTAATCCAGGGCATGTTAATCAACTCAGGAAATGATGCAGCTGCTGCCATCGCTGAGCATCTTGATGGAGACCGATATGAAGATAGAATAAACCAATATCTATCTTCAAAAGTAAAGGTAAAGAATACACACTTCACAAATCCACACGGTCTTTTCAATGAAAATCATTATACAACGGCAAAGGATTTAGCTAAAATAACGAATTATGCACTTCAAAATAATACCTTTAGAGAAATTTACGGAACGAAGGAACTGGCATGGAAGGGGAAGTCATGGGACACTACAATCTTAACCCATCATTTGATGCTTAAGGGAGAAATCCCCTATGAAGCAGTAAACGGAGGAAAGACTGGGTATGTACCTGAGTCTAAATTCACACTTGCATCAACAGCTCTTCAGAACAAGATGGAGCTGACGGCCATAGTTTTGAAAGGGATGAATGATAACTTGGTATATGAAGATACAGAGGCGTTGTTTGATTATGGATTTGAACAGTTTAAACATTCTTATATAAGTAAATCTGCTGTTTTTCAGACAGCGGGAAAAACTTTTACAACTGATAATAACGATGTTTTAATTACAATCCCATCTGCTTTCTATCAAAAAAATGTAACTTCAAATGGTCAGTTACAATTAACAAATAATAAGGGAGATGTCATTCAATCAATTGCTCTTGTTGAAAAAAAGGAAGAAAAAACTGATACTCCTCCATATATTATGGATCAAACTGATCATATAACGATGGGATACTATGGGAAATTTGCAATGGTACTTTTAATAATCGGAGTCCTAATTATAGGAGTACGAAAAATAAGAAAAGCGATAAACGGATAAAATTCGTTTATCGCTTTCTTATTTGAAAATCGAAACAAGCAATAGCATGATGAAGGAAATGACAATCATTGTCCCTACAAGAGCCCATGCAAGATTCATATTTCCTGATTCGATAGACATATAAATAGCAGTTGACATCGTTTGTGTCTTCCCAGGAATATTTCCGGCAAACATTAACGTGGCGCCAAATTCCCCAAGTGCCCTCGCGAAGCTTAATATAGCTCCAGTTATTAATGATTTATAGGCAAGGGGCATCGTAATTAAGAAAAAAATTGTCCATTCTCCAGCTCCATCCACTCTAGCAGCCTCTTTAATTCCTCGGTCCACTTCAGAAAATCCTGTTTTCGCAGATTGATACATCAGCGGCAGGGCGACAATGGATGATGCAATGACGGCAGCCCACCATGTAAACATCATTGGATGATTGAAGATAGATTGAATCCATCTGCCAACAGGACTTGAATTTCCGAAAATAATAATTAATAAAAACCCAATTACGGTTGGAGGGAGGACAAGTGGAAGCATAAAAATTGTTTCCACTATCACTTTGCCCTTAAAGTTTTTTTCTAACATAAATTTTGCTAGCAATGTACCCGTAACAAAAACAAAAAGTAAAGAAATTAATGATACTTTAATAGAAAGTTGAACAGGTGATAGAAATAATTCATCCATAATAATCAATCCAATACAATCAATTTCGCCTTGGCGAAATTGAGCCCAGATTTTTATCGAGCAAGCTCGATAATTTCCTCTAAAAAATCTGAGGCATCCGCCGGAGGCTTAACTTAATTCAGCTGGGATTTAAACCTCCACTGAATTAGATACCTTTTTTGCATTCATTTCCCACTTATAGAAGTGGAAGACTTTTACTGAATAAAGTTAAATCCATATTTAACAAATACCTCTTCAGATTCCTTTCCTTGAATAAATTGATAAAAAAGCTCTGTTTCCTTCATATATTTTGTATTTTTAATTATGCCAACAGGGTAAACGATTGGGTCATGGCTGTCTGAATCTGCCTCCGCAACTACTTTCACTTTATCAGATGTTAACGCATCTGTCTTATAAACAAGACCCGCTTCGACATTCCCCGTTTCTACATATGTTAATACTTGTCTTACATCTTTAGCAAATACAATATTACTCTGAACTTGATCCCATAGACCTAAATGTTCAAGTGTTTGTTTTCCATAATTTCCAGCTGGTACTGCCTCAGGTGTCCCTAAAGCTACTTTTCCATTTCCAAGATTAGCAAGATCATTAAATCCTTCTATCGAATTTTTTGATTCTTTTGGTATGATTAAGACAAGTTTGTTTTCTAGCCTATCAACACCTTGGTTTTCATCAATGATCCCTTTTGAAACTAGTTCATCATATTTATCCTCAGCTGCTGAAAAGAATAGGTCTACAGGTGCGCCTTGGATGATTTGCTTTTGCAAAGCCCCAGAGCCACCAAAGTTAAAAAATAGCTTAATATTTTTATTTTTTTCTTCAAAAAGAGGCTTTATTTCATTAAGGGCATCTTCTAGACTTGCAGCCGCTGAAATAGTAAGCTCAATATTTTCTTCTTCTTTTTCAGTTTGTTTAACTTTATTTTCATTAGATTGTTCAGTAGGCTTGTCTGCTGTACAACCAGCTGCCATTAGTAATAATAAGAGCATTATTACGTAGGTAAATTTTATTTTCATAACTTTTCTCTCCCTTAAATTTGTTTATACCAAATTAGTTATAACTAATTATAACTAATTATAATTAGTT
>NZ_JBALOZ010000302.1:0-2912 GCF_036965125.1 Bacillus sp. JJ1503 | reverse complement strand
TGATTTAAATAGGGAGGATATCTCTATGATTAATCGTGAAAAGGGATCGGGAGCACGGGTTCTATTGGATGAACAGCTGCGAATCCATGGTATTCGATCGAAAGAGGTAAATGGCTATCATCTTGAGGAAACAAGCCACTTAACTGTTGCTGGTGCTATTGGGGGAGAAAAGGCTGATATTGGAATAGGAATTGAAAAAGCAGCAAAAATAGTTGGTGTAGATTTCATCCCCTTAATAAAAGAGAGATACGATTTAGTCCTCTTAAAAACGGATGTAAATAGAGAGGTTATTCAAAAAATCAAAGAAATTCTTTCATCCAATGAAATTAAAAAGGAGCTAGGAATGATGGGAGATTATGATTTAAGTGAAACGGGAAAGGTTATTTTTGAAACCTTTTAAATGAAAGAAAGAGGCTGGTCTTAAGCAAAGGCAACAACAATCACCTAAAAGAACAGCCTCTTTTGTATTAACTGAAATAATTATTGTAATCTTTGCTCAACCTGCTGGCAAACCTCATCAGCTGACAGTCCGCTTGCCTCAATAACAGGGGCTTTTGTTACTATGTCATGCATGCCCATAAAGTTATTGTCCATTCCTGTTACTACACAGGCGGAACAATTTTCTGCATCAGCAGCAGACTTTAAGTCCACTACATCATATCCCTTTTCACGAAGTGCATCAGAAACATTCGTTAACGATTGTTCTACCGCAATTTTTTTCATTATTTATTACACCTCCTCCGTTGATAGATTGGCTTTTTTACCTAATTTTTATTCTGTCGTTTTTGGGAATAATTATGCAGGAGAGAAGAAACAGTAAGAAGGGAGGTGAGACCATCATGTCGAAAAGAAAAAAGGATCCATCTAAAGCTGGATTAAGCTCCCCGGAAGTAAAAGGGCAGGGAACAACCAATATAGAAACAGGTGAAAGAACATCTGATTCTACAATTCACAAAAAGAAAAAACAGGATTATTAAAAGGTACATAGTAAAAAACAGGATGGTGCCATTAAGGTTCCATCCTGTCCATAATATTATTTGTACATTTCAGCAACTTGTTTCTGTAATTCAGTGTTCTCTAAATACTCATCATACGTCATTTGCTTATCAACATAGCCATTTGGTGTCAATTCAATAATTCTGTTTGCAATCGTTTGAATAAATTGATGGTCATGAGATGAGAAAATGAGTGAGCCCTTATAATTGATTAACCCATTATTTAAAGCTGTAATTGATTCTAAATCCAAATGGTTTGTTGGTTCATCAAGCAATAGTACGTTCGCGCCGCTTAACATCATTTTTGACAGCATGCAACGAACTTTTTCTCCTCCAGATAGGACACTTGCTTTCTTTAACACTTCTTCGCCTGAGAATAGCATTCTGCCGAGAAATCCTCTTAAGAAGCTTTCACTTTGATCGTTAGGGGAGAATTGACGAAGCCAGTCAACAAGATTTAATTCACTATTTTCAAAGTAGTCAGAGTTGTCCTTTGGAAAATAAGCCTGTGAAGTTGTAACTCCCCATTTATAAGAACCACTATCAGCTTCAAGTTCACCCATTAAAATCTTGAAAAGAGTTGTCTTCGCAAGTTCATTCGTTCCAACAAATGCAATCTTATCATCTTTATTCATAATAAAGCTTACATTATCAAGCACCTTAACACCATCAATTGTCTTACTAATTCCTTCAACACGAAGCAAATCATTTCCAATTTCTCTCTCCGGAGTAAACCCAACATAAGGGTAACGTCTTGAAGATGGCTTAATATCGTCTAAGGAAATCTTATCAAGCAGCTTCTTACGGGAAGTAGCCTGCTTTGATTTAGATGCGTTTGCACTAAAACGGGCAATAAATGCTTGCAGCTCTTTAATTTTTTCTTCTTTCTTTTTGTTTTGATCCGAAGCCATGCGAAGTGCAAGCTGGCTTGATTCATACCAGAAATCATAGTTCCCGACATAAATTTGAATTTTACTGAAATCAAGGTCAGCAATATGTGTACACACTTTATTTAGGAAGTGACGGTCATGGGATACGACAATGACTGTATTTTCAAAGTTAATTAAGAATTCTTCCAACCACTGAATCGCCTTAATGTCCAAGTGGTTTGTTGGCTCATCCAAAAGGAGAACATCTGGTTTGCCAAATAAAGCTTGTGCAAGCAATACCTTTACTTTTTCTCCACCAGAAAGGTCAGCCATTTTTTTCGTGTGCAGGTCTTCACCAATGCCTAATCCTTTTAAAAGAATCGCTGCCTCAGACTCTGCCTCCCAGCCATTAAGCTCAGCAAATTCTCCTTCAAGCTCTGCAGCCTTCATACCATCTTCGTCAGTAAAGTCAGCCTTCATATAGATGGCATCTTTTTCCTGCATGACCTCGTATAGTCTTGCATGTCCCATGATGACTACCTTTAAAGCTTCAAACTCTTCATATTCAAAGTGGTTTTGCTTTAATACGGCTAAACGCTCACCAGGACCTAAATGGACAGTTCCTGTTTGTGATTCAATTTCCCCAGATAAAATCTTTAAAAAAGTTGACTTACCCGCGCCGTTCGCACCGATTAATCCGTAGCAATTTCCAGGTGTAAATTTAATATTAACGTCTTCAAATAGTTTACGATCTCCGTAACGAAGACTTACATTACTAACTGTTATCATTTATTTAAATTCCTCCAGAAAACATAATCTATAAAATTATACCACTTTTTTTGAACAATCGCTAATTTCTTTAATAAACAGGGCAGTTTTGACAAGAAAAAAATAAATTAAATTTTACGAAAAAATACAGGAAATGAGCATAAAATATAGAATACATAAAGTAGATCATTTCAGCTAAATTCTATGAAAAAAATTTTAGACTTTTCATAGTTGTTCATAGTTTTTTCATATTTTTCATGTACAATGAACCTATATAGGC
>NZ_JBALOZ010000301.1:0-1188 GCF_036965125.1 Bacillus sp. JJ1503 | reverse complement strand
TACATACGCTGTACCAGGGCAATATCTTAATCCTTCCTACAATCATCCAGAAAATTATACTGAAAAGCAGGTAGTTTTTGGAGATGGAGAATTCACCATTCCGGGAGTTTTGACAGTGCCAAAAGGAGAAGGTCCATTTCCTGTTGTCGTCCTTGTTCATGGTTCTGGGGCACATGATATGGATGAAACGTTTGCTTCATTAAAGCCATTTCGTGATATGGCTGTAGGACTCGTGAATGAAGGTGTAGCTGTCCTGCGTTATGACAAAAGAACATACTCCCATGCGATTAAAAGCTATTTAACACCGAAGTTTACTATCAAGGATGAAACAGTACTTGATGCTAATTTAGCTGTAGAAAAATTAAAGGCTATGCCAGAAATTGATGCTGAAAATATCTTTGTATTTGGCCACAGCCAGGGAGCTTTTGCCCTTCCAATGATTATCGATAATGACAAGAACAAAGATATTAAAGGGGTTATTGGAGCAGCCGGCCCTTCTGGGAAATTCCATGAACTCATGATCTGGCAGGTTGAGCAGCAATTACAGAGGGCAAAGGATATGAACGTACCTGCTGAGCAGGTAAAAGCTGCTGAAGCCAGCGTGGCTTTCTTCAAGGAACAATTTTCTTTATTGGATGACCCCCAATATTCAGCTGACAATTTACCGGCTAATTTCCAGTTTACGCCATCTTACTGGTGGTTTGATCTTCGTGATTTCGTTCCAGCCGAGCTTGCGAAAAAACAATCAGTTCCTACCTTACTTCTTCAAGGAGGAAAGGATATTCAAGTACCTTCTTCAGAATTAGATGCTTGGAAAAAAGCGCTAAAAGACCGTGACAACGTAGATTACAAACTCTATCCTGATATGTTCCACATGCTTGTTAACTTTAAGGGCCAAATAGACGGAATGACAGAATACATGACACAAGGTAATGTTCCACAGGAATTCATTTCGGATATTGCCCAATGGGTGAAAACAGGTGAAATTAAAGAAGTGATAAGTAAGCCACAGGAGCCAAGCAGTCCTGCGAAAATGGTGTATTGGGACAGCTTATTAATGAAAAAAGGACAAATTGGGAAAGTCACTATTACAAAACCAATTAACCTCTGGAAGCGCGAAGGCGATAAGCTTGTCTTTGAAAGGATCCTTAAGCCAGGCGAGCAATACCGCGTCTACCGTCAAGACGA
>NZ_JBALOZ010000300.1:0-6656 GCF_036965125.1 Bacillus sp. JJ1503 | reverse complement strand
AAGTAAAGAAAATGAAGGTAGACTTGATGAGTTTTACCACTCGGGCGGGAAGTTACAGCTGCTGGATCATCATAAAACGTCTCTGCATTACAACGATTATGATTGGGGGCATGTCATTGTTGAGGCTGAAGAAGGAAAGTTAACTTCTGCTACATCCTTACTTTATGAATATCTTGTTTCCAAGCAGTTGTTAAACCGATCGGAAGCTATTACTGAATTTGTGGAGCTTGTCAGGCAATATGATACGTGGGAATGGGAAAAGAATAATAATCAGCAGGCTCAGCGGCTGAATGCACTTTTTTTTCTAGTTTCTATTGAGGAATTTGAAGAAAAAATGATTAGCCGGCTCAAAACAAGTGATCATTTTCGTTTTGATGAGTTTGAACAAAAGATTCTTGATATGGAAGAAGTTAAGATTGAACGCTACATACGCCGGAAAAGGCGAGAGTTGGTCCAAACGAAAATTGGAAAATATTTTGCCGGCATTGTTTATGCAGAATCTTACCATTCCGAGCTGGGAAATGAATTAGGAAAAGAATATCCCCATCTTGATTATATTGCGATCATAAATATCGGAGGAAAACGTCTTGGATTCAGAACGATCCATGATCATGTAGATGTTTCTGAAGTGGCTGGACAATATGGTGGAGGCGGTCATGCAAAAGCATCGGGCTGTTCTTTAACTGACAAGGCTTACCGACAGTTTGCTGCAGAGACATTTCAATTAGAGCCACTAAGAGAGGATTCGAAGCAGAATCGCTATAATGTGAAACAATCCCCTTTTGGAACTCTTTATCAAAATCGAACGGAAGATTTATTCCTTTTATATACAAACGATGATCAAATATGGAGTATTGAACATAATAATAAAAAAATGAATCAGAACTATTCAAGCTTTGAAGAAGCCGAAAGTTACTTAAAAAGAAATTATGCAGCCTGGCTTGTAAGAGATGATATATTTGTTGATTATTTGATGAAAGAAGTGAAAAAGAAAGACTTATAAGAAAAAACAGGATACTATAAAATGGAAAATAAGAATTAGGGATTTTTCCTATTCTTTTTTCTTTTGAGTAATACTGTAGGAAAGAGGAAATTCTTTGAAAGATCTAGTATTTGTAAAAGATTATCAAGCTAATGATCAGCTAAGAAAAAGTTTTTTCAATTTGGCTGTTGAGGTGTTCGGAATAAACTTTGACAGCTGGTATGAAAACGGATTTTGGACGGAAAAGTATATCCCTTACTCATTCGCAGATGGTGATCAAATTGTTGCAAATGTATCGATTAATCGCATCGAGTTGATTATTAATGGTGAAAGAAAAAGAGCTCTTCAAATTGGTACGGTTATGACCCATCCAGATTATCGCAATCGAGGGCTTTCGGGAAATTTAATGAACCAAATTTTAAAAGAATACAAGAATGAATATGATTATATGTATTTATTAGCTAATCATACTGTTTTAAATTTTTATCCTAAGTTCGGTTTTCGTCCTGTTCAAGAGGTGTTATATTCAATGGAGTTTACAAATGCACATTTTGAACAGGCCAGAATGCGCAACTTGGATGGAAATAATCAAGATGATCTCCAATTTATCTATCACTTCGCAACTGACAGAGATTCTGTTTCTCAAAAATTTGGAACAATCAACACATCAGAACTCCTGATGTTTTACTGTTTAAATGTCTTTCATAATGATATTTATTATCTGGAAGATGAGAATATTATACTGATCTATCAACAAGAAGATAACGAGATACATATTTTTGACATTATTAGCAAAAAAGAAATACAGATTGAAGAGATACTTTCAAAAATAACAAAGAAGGGTACATTTAAAATTGTTTTTCACTATACTCCAGATTATCAGAGAATACATTTTGATAGGGAAATTTTTAAAGGAAGTGAAGTGCTTTTTGTTAGGGACGCCGAACACAATAATTTTCCGGAAAACATTAAGCATCCAATAATATCTCAAGCATAAAAAATGTTGCAATAGGTGTCCGAGGTATTCTCTGATCATTTTGACATGAGTATAGGCATGTTTAATCCACATCCAGAGCAAACTATTCGTGTTAGGAGGATTTTATCCGTATGATCCGTTCTTTTTCGATAACGAGTGACTTTCAGCTTGCAGAGAATCTGCCCATTGAGCAATTATTTCAAGACGATATAAAATGGTTTTGGATAGACTTTGAATCTCCAACTGAAGAAGAAACGAATCTTCTTAAAACCCATTTTAACTTCCATCCATTAGCGATAGATGATTGCTTGCATTTACTGCAACGGCCGAAGCTTGATTACTATGAGGGTTATGATTTTTATGTCATCCACACATTAAATCAGCATACCCTTCTGCCAGAAGAAGTGGATGTGTTTGTAGGAAAAAATTTTATCGTCACCTTTCATTTAACTCCTTCGTCTGAAATAACTATCGTAAGACAAAAGTTATTAGCGAATGATTTACATTATAAAAAAGGAGCTTTACATTTATTTTATCAATTGATGGATAAAATAGTTGATGAGTATTTTCCGGCCGTTTATAAAATCGAGGATGAGCTAAACGAGATTGAATTAAAAGATGCCAAGAAAGATTTAATGAATGATGTATTTGAAATACGAAGCCAATTGTTAAAGCTTCGAAGGACAATTTTTCCAATGCGTGAATTATTATATCGAATATTAAATTCTGAAAGGGTTATTATTCCAAAGGATGAGAGAATGTATTTCATGGATATTTATGATCATTTGCTCAAACTTTCGGAAATGATAGAGTCTAATCGTGAAATGACGAATGATATTCGAGACAGTTATATCTCACTAAATTCAGACCGAATGAATAATATCATGAAAACCCTGACAGTAATGTCTTCCATTTTTATTCCATTAACTTTTATTGCCAGCATCTATGGGATGAACTTCGAATACATGCCAGAACTTACATGGAAATGGGGCTATTTCGGGATACTTGGTGTTATGCTGTTGGTGGGTTCTACCTTGCTTTTTGTTCTATGGCGAATGGGCTGGTTTAAATAAGATGTATTAATAATAAAAATCGGCATCGAATGACATTAATCAAAGTTAGGGCTGTTTTGTTTATAAAATGAACAGCCCTTTGACTTTTCTAAACTTATTTAATTAGATAAATATAATAATTAGAACATCTGAAGGTTCATTGATTTTACCTCTTCAGGTTGAAAAACGATCACAAAAGAATAGGCAATGGAATGGTTTTCACCAATCACATTTGATCATTATTTCGGTCAATTCTTCAATTCTCCATCAAGTTCACTCAGCCACATTCCTATTTTCTTGCTATTTATGACCTCATCAGCATAAAAATCAAAATCTGTAGGCTCCATATTCACAATGACTAATTTTGCCCCATTTTCTTTTGCAATCAATGGAAATTGATTAGCTGGTGAAACCGTTAGGGAAGAGCCAAGAACGATAAACAGCTCCGCCTTCTCCGCTTCCACCAGAGCAAGTTGAAATGCAGCTTCAGGCAATGATTCGCCGAATAATACTATGGATGGACGCAGCAACCCGCCGCATCGGCAAGAATAGGCTTCATTTATGTATTCCCCGCTGCTATATTTTTTCCCGCAAGACTGGCAGTGTAATTGCTGTAATGTGCCGTGAAGCTCAGCAACTTTCTTGTTCCCTGCGAGCTGGTGAAAACCATCGACATTCTGAGTAATAATTGATTGAATGATCCCGCGTTTTTCCCAATCAGCTAATATATAATGTCCTTTATGCGGCTGATACTCTTTTACCCCAAGTACTCGCTCACGATAAAAATCAATGAATTCGTCTACATTATCATTGAGTGATTTTACGCTGGCAATCTTTTTCGGATCTTTCTTGTTCCACATTCCTTCTTTAGAAGACCGGAAATCAGGCAATCCACTTTCGGTTGACATCCCTGCCCCTGAAAAAACCACTGTATATTTAGATTCCTTTAACCAAAGATTAATCAATTTTCCCACTGCCTCCTTTAACTATTAAGCTTCAGATTCAGCGATTTGCTTGACCCTATCCGAAAATTCTACTACTACCTTCTTGTTTGATAGTAGCAATAGTAATTTGACAAACCATTTTAATGGTCGATTGGTAGCTGTGTATTTAAATAAAGTTTTTTCATCACTAATATGAATTAATTCATAAAAAGCTGTTATGTCGAACATGTTTGCCAATACGAATCCTACTTTTAGCTTTTTATACGTAGGTGAGTCCAAATACTCTAAAGTTTTAACATCATACTCTTCGATTCGATTACCTTCTTTATACTTTTGACGGTAAACACTTCCGACCCTTTCATCCGTAATCTTTATTGGTGTGTGTTCAACTACATTTGGCATTATTTTTTGCATATTCTCCAATGAGCCATTAAGGAGATTCCATATTCTTTCGATAGGGGCGTCTATTTCCACCTCATGTGTCCATTGTTTCATCTTTAGCAAACTCTCCTTTATATAAAATATAGAAAAATCTTCTAATTACGTTTGTATTATTTATTTTACCATGAATTGAAGATAGTTCAATTGACAAGAAAAAGAGGATATGGTATTTAATTGTTAGTGGTTTAGCACTCTGATAGGAAGAGTGCTAATTTGGCTATTCATATCAGATGTAAAGTATTGGAAGGAGAGGGCATAATGGAAAAAATACAATTTCAAGCAGAATCGAAAAGGCTCTTAGAAATGATGATCAACTCTATCTATTCTCAAAAGGAAGTATTCTTGCGAGAGTTGATTTCAAATGCAAGTGATGCAATTGACAAAATATATTACAAAGCACTAACAGATGAAAATTTAAGCTTTAACAAAGAAGACTACTACATAAAAGTTGTTCCTAATAAAGAGAATCGAACTTTAACTATTTTTGATACCGGGATCGGAATGACGAAGGAAGAATTAGAAACCAATCTCGGGATCATTGCCAAAAGTGGTTCTTTAGCTTTTAAAAAAGAAAATGAACTTAAAGATGGCCATGATATTATTGGTCAATTCGGAGTTGGATTTTATGCTGCCTTTATGGTCGCAGATGTTGTAACTGTTATTAGTAAAGCTTTAGGCAGTGATCAAGCATACAGGTGGGAATCCGAAGGTGCGGATGGATACACAATCGTCCCAAGTGAAAAAGAACAGGTAGGCACTGAAATTATTTTAAAAATAAAAGAAAATCATGAAGAAGATACTTATGATGAGTATCTTGATGAATATCACTTAAAAGCTATTATTAAAAAATACTCTGATTTTATTCGCTACCCGATCAAAATGGATATTACAGGAAAAAGAGTAAAAGAAGGCAGTGACAATGAATTAGAAGATTATACAGAAGAACAAATTATTAATAGCATGGTTCCGATCTGGAGAAAGAACAAGAATGAATTAACCGAAGATGATTACACCTCTTTTTATCACGAAAAACATTATGGATTTGACAAGCCGCTGAAGCACATTCACATCAGTGCTGACGGTGCCATCAGATATAATGCGATTCTGTACATTCCAGAGAAAATACCTTTTGATTATTATTCTAAAGAATATGATAAGGGGTTAGAATTATATTCCAATGGCGTATTAATCATGAATAAATGCGCAGATTTACTTCCAGACTATTTTGGGTTTGTTAAAGGAATGGTGGACTCTGAGGATTTATCACTGAATATTTCGAGAGAGATCTTGCAGCATGATCGTCAGTTAAAGCTCATTGCGAAAAACATAAATAAAAAGATTAAAAGCGATCTGCAAAGCTTGCTGAAAAATGAAAGAGAAAAATACGAAACGTTTTATCAATCTTTTGGCAAACAGTTAAAGTTTGGCGTATATAGTGATTTTGGAACGCATAAAGAGGTTTTACAAGATTTATTAATGTTCTATTCTTCAAAGGAAAAGAAGTTAGTTACATTAGATGAATATGTATCCAGAATGCCTGAAGACCAAAAATATATCTATTATGCATCTGGAGAATCGAACGAGAGAATTGCCAAGCTCCCACAAGCAGAGTTAGTGGCAGAAAAGGGCTATGAAATCCTATACTTCACTGATGATATTGATGAGTTTGCTATAAAAATGCTTATGACCTATAAAGAGAAAGAGTTTAGGTCTGTGTCGAGCGCAGATTTAGGCATTGACGAGAATGAAAATAATCAAGATGCGGATAAGGAAGTAAATGAAAATAAAGAACTCTTTGACTATATGAAAGAGATCTTATCTGGAAAAGTAAAGGATGTTAGAGTTTCAAAAAGATTAAGAACTCACCCCGTTTGTTTATCATCCGATGGGGAAGTAACCATAGAAATGGAAAAAATCCTTAATTCTATGCCAGATAATCAAAATGTTAAAGCGGATAAGGTTTTAGAAATTAATATGAATCATGAGGTATTCCAATCATTACAGTCGGCATTTGAAAGGGATAAAGAGAAATTAACTTTATACACAAACCTTCTTTATAATCAGGCACTTTTAATCGAAGGGCTCCCAATCCAGGATCCTGTCGAATTTACGAATGATATTTGTAAAGTAATGGTTTAAACTAAAGAGTTGCTACGGCAACTCTTTTTTGCCCAATCATATGACAGTTCGATGTAAAAAAGAGGCTAGAAATGTCACCAAAGAAAAGTTTGATGACTATTCAAAGTGAAAAAAGGGGGAAG
>NZ_JBALOZ010000299.1:0-5804 GCF_036965125.1 Bacillus sp. JJ1503 | reverse complement strand
GCGCCCGATTCTTGAATAAAGATACTACATAATCCATTATCTATGATAAAACAAGGAAATACTGTATGTTCTTAATTGTCTCAACCTGATTACCATGTACTTGTTCTGTGTAGTCAATCCACTTATAATTTTTTATTTTGCTTTCTAGTTTTTCGTTTATTTCATCTTCAATTTCGTGCATCAATTTAACTATTTCATCCAACGACATATTAAAGCGATTGGCTGCTTGAAGGTGGGGTAATTGCTCTTTGAGAAGGGCTAAAAATTGCTCTTTCGTTTCGGATTGTTGTGCTAAACTATCTTCAATATCTTCAATAAATTGATAAAGCTTTCTTTTACTTCTTGGTAGAGAAGCCACAATATCCCTCGCAAAAATCTCCATCACTTTTTCATTCATTACATACGACCATCTTTCCCTTAGTGTTCAAAATCATTTATATTCATGTTCGGCTAGCCTTTCTAAATCTTCAAATGGCATTCTTAACATAAATCAAACAGGAACTTGTAAGCACTACACTAACGTTGTTCCTGTCGTTCCACTGCTTACCAGCTAGATTTTTTAACTCCAGGGATCTGCCCCTTATGTGCTAATTCACGAAAAGCGATACGAGACATCTTAAACTTTCTTAAGTATCCTCTTGGCCTCCCAGTAACTTGGCAACGGTTATGAAGCCTAGAAGGTGCTGAGTCACGAGGAAGCTTACTTAATGCAGCATAATCCCCTTTTTCTTTTAGTTCCCTTCTTAAATCCGCATATTTATCTACCATTTTTTTTCTTTTGATCTCTTTTGCAACTTTGGATTTCTTTGCCACTAATGTTTGCCTCCTAAATTCTCTTTAATAATCATAATGATTACGATTTTAAGATCAGACTCTTCAAAGTTAAACGACTATGTTTACACACTTTATCAACTATCTAAATTAACTTGTTTCAAACAAAGGCTTTGTCAGTGTTTTGGAGTTATTAAAGGAAAATGTTGCAATGCAACTAATCATAATTAGCTTTGACTTAATAGCAAAAGCCGATAAACCCTAGATTTATCGGCTTTATTAAAAATTTAGCAGAAATAGACGTGTTAAATTATTTTGTCTCACGGTGAAGTGTATATCTTTTTAAACGTGGGGAGTATTTCATTAGCTCAATGCGGTCTGGATTGTTCCTTTTATTCTTGGTCGTAATATAATTACGATCTCCTGTTTCTGTACATGCTAATGTGATTTTCACTCTCATGGTTTTCATCTCCCAATTTTGAAGTAGCGGATATTTATTGAAATCTGGCGGATAGTTGTACAACAGTGACGGATAAACGACGAGTTTACGACTATTGTGCTGCTATAAATGGAGGAAGTGGGTCCTTTAGATCATTCCAGTCCAGTTGCATCTCCTCATCCGTTAGCAAGCACTTATCTAATGAAGCTTCAATTTCATATTGCGACATGTCCACCCCAATGAAGACAAGTTCAATCATTCGGTCTCCAAACTGATCGTCCCATTTTTCAAGCAGTTCTGGTTCATCTTTGAGAATCTGTTCTCTTTCCAATTCCGGATAAGCAGCCAACCATTCTCCCGCACCTTGCAGAATGATTGATGGTCCTGCTTGTGACAATAACCCAGTCATATCATTTCGAGTAGCTAGCCATAAGAAGCCTTTTGCTCGAACAATATCTTCTGGCCACTCTTCCAGCCATTCCGTAAATCTTTCCGGATGAAAGGGTCTTTTCCTTCGATAGACAAAGGATGAAATGCCATACTCTTCTGTTTCGGGAGTATGCTCTTCATTTAATTCCTTTATCCAGCCTGCACCTTGGTTTGCTTCTTCAAAGTCAAATAAATTAGTATTCAAGATTTCATTTAGTGCCACTTGACCATGTGAGCTCTCAATGATCCTGGCATCTGGATTTAGCCTCTGAAGAACAGCCTTTAACTCCTGAACACTTTCTTTATCAACTAAATCAATCTTGTTCAAAATTAATACATTGGCAAACTCTATTTGATCAATTAACAAATCAACGACTTCGCGAGTATCGAATTCATCCATTGCTTCCTTCCGATCTAGCAAGCTTTCACCTGATGCGAAATCATGCCAGAACCGATTCGCATCTACAACGGTTACCATTGTGTCAAGCTTGCAATAATCAGGTAAGTTTATTCCAAGACTTTCATCTACATATGTAAATGTTTGAGCAACAGGAATAGGCTCTGAAATTCCGGTAGATTCGATTAAGATGTAATCAATATCTCCTCCTTGTACAAGCCTTTCAACTTCAATGATTAAATCTTCCCTTAATGTACAGCAAATACAACCATTTTGAAGCTCGACTAATTTCTCATCTGTTCTGGTGAAGCCCCCCTGTTTGATCATGGAAGCATCGATATTCACTTCACTCATATCATTTACAATGACAGCAATTTTTTTATTCTCACGATTCGATAATACATGGTTAAGCAATGTTGTCTTCCCCGCACCTAAGTATCCGCTTAACACAGTAACTGGTATCTTATTAACCATTTTGTTCACCTCTTTTTCTTAAATCAAAATCATTACGATTTAAACAATATTGCTATCCACAATACTTTATTACTTACTGAAGCTCTTGAAGGAGGAATACACACCTCTCCCCCTACTGACTGTGTTAAAAAGAATCCTTTACGCAAAGCGTAATCATTACGATTTAAATAATATTATAAAATTTTCTTCAATGCAAGATTTATTAATAAAAAAATTTATATAGCAAATTTTCCATCCAATCAATTTTATATTTTTAATTCATATTTTTGTTTATTTGATCATAGATTTACTTTAAAATATAAAGCGTAATTGTTACGATTTAATGATTTGGTATATAAAAGTCGGTCAGCCTATTTTCACTGCGCTGGAGATTCCTTCGTACATCAAGGCTTGTTCAAATAAGCTGACCGACAAATTATTATATACACAAAAAATAAGGAGATTATTATGAACCGAATTATTCGCACTCATATCATTGAGATTACTGGAGTTTTGATTATCGCCTTAGCCCTTTATCTTTTTTCATTTGGCTCAAACTTTAAAGGCTCGATAAGTCTTCCGCCATCAATCTTAAATCTGAATACTATTTTCATTAGTATCTTAATAGAAGCATTGCCCTTTGTTTTAATTGGCGTGCTTATTGCAGGGATTATCCAAATTTTCGTAACGGAAGATCATATTCGAAAATGTATCCCTAAAAATAAAGTCTTGGCAGTAATCATGAGCTGTGTCGTTGGCGCATTGTTCCCCGCCTGTGAGTGCGGAATTGTTCCGATTGTACGGAGACTCGTTGGCAAAGGGGTGCCGATATATGCGGCTATGGGCTTTATGCTGACAGGTCCTCTTATTAATCCCATTGTGATCGCTTCCACTTACATGGCTTTTGGTAATAATATGACGATTGCAGGATTGCGTATGGGGCTAGGTTTTATCATTGCTGTCATGGTTGCTTTTGCTGTCAGCCTGTTTTTCAAAGGAGCACAATTCAAATCATCTACCACCACTGTTCACATACATAAACAGCCGAAAGAGGATTTTATCACGCGGTTATGGTCCATGCTTACCCATTCAATTGATGAATTTTTTGATATGGCGAAATATTTAATAATGGGAGCATTTTTGGCGGCATTTGTCCAAACCTATATGCCAGCAAAAGCATTGCTAGAAGCCGGGAATGGGCCCGTTTCATCCATAATCGTTATGATGGGACTCGCTTATGTGTTATCCCTTTGCTCTGAAGCGGACGCATTTATTGGCGCTTCATTTAGTAGTATCTTTCCAACGCCTTCTATTTTAGCCTTTTTGATTTTTGGACCTATGATTGATTTAAAAAATACTTTAATGATGCTAAGCGTCTTTCGTTTTAAATTTGTTATGACTGTACTAGCTTTCGTTGTTGCAATCGTTTTTGTTTCATTACTATTAGTGTCAGGCTTTCTATAAGGGGAGAAATCTATGAACTTTCATTCTCAGCAGGCTATTAGAGCTCTAATTTTATTAAGCTTTCCCATCTTAATTTTTAAGCTTCATTTTACAGGAGAGATTACGAAATATATTAATCCTAAGTATGAAGGCTTAAGTATTTCAGCAGCGATACTATTTCTCGTATTATTTCTTATCCAGCTGACAAGAATTTGGACAGCCAAGGACCACAAACATCATAATTGTCATCATGAAGAAAGTGATTGCTGCCATCATCATGATCACGGTGACACACCTTTTAATTCAAAGAAGCTACTCTCTTACGTGGTGATTGTTTTTCCTTTAATAACAGGCTTCTTGCTTCCCGCCAAGGTCCTTGATGCTTCCATTGCTAATAAAAAGGGAGGCATGGCCATTATTGCGAATCAGAAACAGCAGCAAAAAAATGAAACAAGCAATGAATCTAATCAACCTGATGAAAATAGCGAAGATGATCAAAATGATATTACGGAAAATGAAAACATTGCAGTTCCAGCCCAACTAGAAGAGCATGAAATGGATCAGAATTTAACTGCCCAGGAAGAAATGTCAGAAGAAGATTATGAACTGTTGAAGAAAAAGCTAGCCCAAAATCCAAGCGTTATTATGGAAGATTCCTTATTTTCCACCTACTATGAAGATATTCATAAGGACATCCATAAATATAAAGGAAAACCCATTCAATTAACTGGTTTTGCTTATAAAGAGGATGGATTTGAACAGGATCAGCTTGTTATTGCCAGGTTTTTAATTACCCACTGTGTGGCAGATGCAAGCATTGTAGGATTTCTTACAGAACTTCCTGAAGCCTCTTCAATCGATACAGATACTTGGATAGAAGTAAATGGAGTCCTGGATATCACAACTTATAATGGAATGGAGCTTCCCTTCATAAAAATAACCGATTGGAAAAAAGTCACTGAACCTGAGGAGCCATATATTTATCCGATTAACATTAGAATTTTATAATCATTCAGATTAGCTGATAAATCTGTTTTCACAGTGATTATCAGCTTAAGAAGATGGCTTATTGGCAGAGGACTTCAGAATACTGCAGTTTTCATTGCTTTGAGTGGGTCGCGATTGAAAGTGGTCTACTCGAAGCAATGTTGTATAACTAACAAAAGAAACTGGGGATTATTATATATTAGATTTAAACCATTTTTATGCCTTAAATTGACCAATTAGGGGTAGAGTTAAGAGAACCGCAAATTTACAACGAGAAGAAAAAGCCTAATTTCTTAGTGTTTTTAGTAAAGAAATTAGGCTTTCGTTCCTCCGCAATCGCGCCCGATTGTTGAGTATGTTCAATTGGAAAAGTAAAGGGTCATATCTTTTAATTATTTTATGAATGGATTGGTATATAAATCTCTACTTCTTCTATATCATTTTCAATTGGATGATAGGTCTCAATAATATAGGATCCTAAGTTCTTTTGATATCCATTTTCATCTGACCATTTATTTAATTGTAAATGAAGGTCACCAACATCGTTTATTCTTCCTCTAGTAGTTACATACTCCTGCGAGATTTCTATATATTCCATACCAGAAGGAACTTCATTTAATGCATCATAAACAACCATTCCAACATAATAATATCCCTCTAGATGGTTTTCATCCCTTTTCGGTTCATAGAGTGCAATTTCAGTTTTAGAATGATTTTGAATTTCACCGGCTCTACTCATAAATTGTTGAGCAAGCTTCGGTACCTCACTCCCGTAGTTCGCAAAGGCACCCCTGTTTTTCATCGCAACAACTTTAAAGTCTTTTTTTACCCTTTTGCATTCCATCATAACACCCCTCAGGTAAATGTATTCGTTAACTAATTCTG
>NZ_JBALOZ010000298.1:0-5051 GCF_036965125.1 Bacillus sp. JJ1503 | reverse complement strand
CTTTTATTTTTAAAAAATTAGTTTGAAACTACAATGTTCGCTGGTACAGAAAGTACGTTGCCAGCTTCATCTTTAACATCAATTGTAGAAAGTCCTTTTAGTGATAGGCCTTTTGCAATTGCTTCAGCGCTAACAGCTGTAATTTTAACTTTTACAGTAGTTGCTGCTGTAGAAGTAAGACCAGCATCATAAGTTTGTGCTAAAGCAATTGATTGTCCACCTACTAATAATTCAAAATCTTTATTTGTTGTTCCTGCTTGTTTAACAGCTTCTGAGAAAGTAAGAGTAATCTCATCTGTTGCTGTTAATTTAGCAGAAGTTACTGTAGGAGCAACGTTTTCTTTAATTGATACATTGTTCACAAAATATTGATCCATAGCCACGGTAGAACCTAATGCCTTTACATTAGAAATAGTGATGTTACGAGTTCCAGTGAAAGCATTTGAGTTAGCTTTCAAGTTAAGCACAGCCACTTGTGTAACTGTATCACCAGATGTTACTGCTGGCATTAATGTTACTGACTCTACTACAGCACCGTCAATTTTGTAGTTTGAAGTAAGTGTTGCAGATGCACCATCTACAGCCTTATTGAATGTAACATTTAATTTGCTATTATCATTAGAATCTTGAGCAACACTAGTTACTCCTACTTTTGCAGTACTTGTAGGAACACCATCTTCACCGCGTGTGAAAGTTGCAGTAGTAGTTTCAGCCGCTACGTTAGAAGCACTGTTCACATTAGCAAATGCAAGGTTTAATGAATACGTTGCACCCTTAACATCTTTTCCAGTTAATAGTGAAGATAACGCTACGCGAATAACCTTTTTATTAGTTGATGTTTTATAATCTACTGCTTTTGGAGTAATACCAGAGTTATTAATTGTTGTAGTTACAAAATCCTTCACATAAGAACCACTTGTAACATCAACAGTTGGTGTTGAACCAAGTGTTACATCTTTATCAAATGTAATTTCTAGATATTCTTTTTTATCCGTAGAATCAACAACTACATTTGAAGAAAGGACTTTAGGAGCTGCAGTTTCTTTAACAAATGTAACAACGCGACTTACATCTGTACCTGCTTCACCGCTAAGGTCTGTGAAAGATTTAACTTGTACCGTTGTAGCCCCTTCTAAAACAGCAGGTGCTGTAACGTTATATACAGTACTGTCATTTGTGTCTTGAACAACTTTAGCTGTGTCTACCGTAGTCGCACCCACAACAATAACAGGCTTAACTAATAATGCTTCAGAGAATTTCACAGCAAAAGTGTTAGCACCAGTTTGTGTGATTGAAGACACTGTAGGAGCAATCCCATCAGCAGCACCTTTAACAAATGAAACAGTTGCTGGATTTGGAGTAATTAGGTTACCAGCTTGGTCTTGAGCACCGATAAATGTTGCAACTACTTCTTTATTAGAAGTTACATTATCTGTCATTGTAAATACAGCTTCGCTAGCACCTGCTTCAATTTGACCTGAAACACCAGTTACAGCACTTCCATCAGCATATTTAAACGCAACTGTTGCAAAAGCTTTCATTGGCTCAGAGAATTTAACTTTCACTTGACCAGCTGAAATTCTTTCAGTTCCTAAAATAGTTGGAGCAGTTGTATCAGCAACAAATGAAACTACTTCATCAAATTTAGTTACAGCTTTAGCATCTTTTGTTGATAATCCATCAACCACTACGTTATAGCGTTTTGAAACTGGGTTTTGAGTAGTTACAGTTAAAGTTTTACCATCTGCACTAAGCTTTCCAGAAAGTGTTCCTGCTGCTACTCCATCAATTGAATTAATTGTTACTGTAGCAGTTGATTTGAACGCACCGCTCTTTCCATCAGCAAATAGAGATGCTGCATCTACTGCTTTACTGAATTTTACTTCTACTTGAGTTGCGCTAATCGCACTTACTGATTTAACAGTAGGTACTAATTGGCCTTCTACTTCTTCTAAAGTATTAGTTAAAGTAGTTTTCATTGCCTCATTTTTAACATCTTTCATATACTTAGCCGCTTCAGCAAGGTGCTTTTCTACATCTACTGTGTTGTTAGCAGCAAGAGCTTGTTTCGCTAAGTCTAATTCAATTTTCACAGATACTTCGAATTTTACGCTGTCACGTACTGTTTCAGCAGATTTTTTGTATTGAGCACGGATTGCATCACGAGTAGATTTACCGTATACACGATCTAAAAGGATAGCTTGTTTACGGATTTCAGTAGATAGTGCATGGTATGCAGCTTCTGTCTTGCCATCGATAAGGTTTTGCTCGATTTGTGCTTCAAGAGCTTGTTTCTTAACAGTAATTTTTTCACCAGCTGTAATAGCATCGATGTAAGCCATTGTACGGTTAATATGTAGAGTTACATTTTGCTCGATGTCAGCAAGGTATCCTGCTTTTTGAGCTGCAGGTAATTTGTTGATTGCTTTTACTGCTGCATCACGAGCTGCTTTTGCTGCATTGTATTGTGCATATGGACGAGTTTTTCCATCTGCAGAACCCTCTGTAGAGATTGCCCATTTTAAAACTGTGCCAGCGTCTTTAGCTTTTTTAACTAAAGTTTGAACATCGCTAGCTGCCGCTTCAGTTCCAGCTGGAGCTGTTGCAACAAATGCAGATGCTGCGATTGCAGTTGCACTAAGTACTTTTATAGCTTTTTTCTTATTCAAAGTAAGTCCCCCTAAATTAATAGTTATATTATTATATTAATATACCAACGTTATGTAAGGCTGGTGAAACTATCCTTACAAGGAATATATTAAAGTAAATTGGAAACATGTTAAATGCAAAAAATATACCAACACTCTATTAATATGGATATGCAGGATAAATTTAGTAATCACTTCCACATCTCTTCCATTAATATAGTAATAAAAAAATCAACCTACCAAAAATAGGTTGATTTTTAATATTACATTTCTAAATAGAGCATTACAATTATTTATTTTTATTTTGAAAAAAGTGATATTTCCATAATGTTGCTTCATGGCGGAAATATAAATCTCCATTTGAATCCTGAGCGATTTCATTTGCCCCAACTTCCTTTAAAATCGTAATATCAAAAGTTTTAGGATCAGCCTCGAATAGCCTTCCCTCTACAGCGCCATAAATGTGGCCATCAATGCCTTCAATAATTTTGGCGTTGCGGAATCGACCTGAGATTAACTCGAGTATTTGTTTCGTTTTGATTTCTGTTGTTTTTGGGTCGTATGAAAAGAGAGTCCCATCTGCCATACCCCATATGATTCCATTTTTATCAGAAATTAAGCTTGTAATCATACTGGAGTCAAGCGGCAGATGAATATATTCTTTCCTCTCTGGGTCTTTCGGGTCGAAACGGAAAAACCTTGCTCCGCGATCATTTACATTATAATTAGCATGAATCGAGGTCCCAACATAAATAGAATCATCGTGGCTTAAAAAAGAAACTAAACTTTGATTATAAATATAATTCTCATATACATCGTATTTGTTTCCCTTTAGGTCATAAACAGCAAGGGCGCCTCCTCCGGTACTCGTTTCAGGGTATGTACCGACATACACTTTATTTAGTTTCGGGACGGTTGCAATCGCTGTTGATCGTTCTTGGCCATACTGACCCAATCTCATGATCTCCCGAGGATTTGTTTCACTCCAAGGAAGCGATAAATCAAGCTCCAGCACTCTCGCCCTCGGATAAGCACCGATGTATAGCTTATTTCCAGTAGTGGTCATCGACTCAATCTGGCTTATATTCGGATATAATTCTGTTTTTTGTTTAACTGTATTATATATAGCCAAGCCGCCGGACATATAGCCGTTTATAAAAATATTCTCTCTTTTCTCATCCTGAATCATCGTATAAAGCGTAACAGGCTGAGCCGGCAATTTCATTTTCGTAATTTCATGGTGTCCCGTTTCTAAGTTGTACTTAAAGACATTTCCATCGTTATCTATAAGTCCAACCAGTGTATATCCAGGATATTTTTCGGCATTTAATCGAACAAAATCAATATTCAGCAATTCAGTTCCCTTTAATAATGAAACTCCTAAATTTATTTCTTCCTTTGTATATAAATCATATTTATGGAGTGTACTATTCTTGGAGTAAAAAAGAACATCCTCTAATGGAGATTTTTGCGAGATTGTTCTTGAGTTCAATTCAATCTCACCTGTTTTTTCCAATGTTTTTTTATTAAATACAACTAGTCTATTAGAGGGTTCCATGCGAGCAAAGATTTCATTGTCGATGAACTTAATATCGCGAACGTATTTGTCATCTTGATACTCATTTGGAAGAAAAGCCGTTTTCTGTTTCGTGTCCAAATTATATTTCACGAGATCAGCTTTGGATCCGATACCAACAAATAAAGAATTGCTTTCTTGATCATACGCAAGTGACTTGGCAAATTCTTTTCGATACAAGACTTGCCCATAGTTCACTAATTCCTCAGTCTTTGAATCATACTTAAAAACAGAGCCGCCATAGGCAGTTGACCCAAAGACAACACCATTAACAGCGTCAATATCTTGAATGGCTGTATCTTTAGGAAGTGTTAACTTATTTCCGTGATCGAAGAACTCATCCGTATTCGGGTTATAGCTATACACGTTTCCATCGGTTGTTCCACCAACCCATACGGTTCCATCTTCATCCACATCTAATCCCCAAGCGCTTGTAGAATTTGCCAACGGATATGTATTTTTCAATTCATTAGTATTTAAGTCTACGACTGCAAGTGCAGATGGCGTGCCATGCATGATGAAATACATGTATGCATGCCCCATTTCATCTGATCCTGTTGCAGCCGTTAGGGCAGACACTTGAAAGACTTGAGGCCCTATAATACTTGAACCGCCTCTAACCTGTTGTTCCACTTCTGTACTTTGTCCTTCAGCCAAAATCTTTGGCTGCTCTAAAGAAAATAGTAAAGTAAAAATCATTGCTAGTGCGAAAAACCTTTTTTTCATCCAATCTTCTCCCTTCCTCTAGTATTATAGCAAATATTGGATTAATAGGCTTGTTTTTACTGCAACTGTACTACACTTACTCTACTTTTCTATTTCATTAC
>NZ_JBALOZ010000297.1:0-1443 GCF_036965125.1 Bacillus sp. JJ1503 | reverse complement strand
TCTTATAATAGTAGAAATAGCTAGAAGATGCAATGTATACATGAAGAAAACAAATGAAATTCATCTTTTATTCACTATTTTGCATTTACAATGACTAAACAGGAAATTTTTCCTGCAGTTTTGGAGAACATAATGATTGAAAGAGAAGGAGGTTATGAATGAAGAGGATCATTAAATATTTTATTTGCCTATGTCTATTCCTTTATTATGCTCCTATGGGCAATGCTGAGGCAGAAACACAATATGTAGTTAATCGTGGGGATACCCTTTGGAAAATTGCTTTAATTAATGGAATTGAGCTTAAAACAATCATTCAAAGCAACCCACAAGTATCAAATCCGCATTTAATTTTTCCAGGACAAATAATAACAATTCCGGACCTAAAGAGAATAGAAAAGAGGATCTCATTATCTTCTTCCGAAAGAAGTCTTTTGGAGCTTACAAACACGAAGAGGGCAAATGCAGGACTGAAGCCCTTAATAGTTGATTATAACTTGACTAAAGCAGCGAGAAGAAAAGCTCTGGATATGATGGAAAAAGAATATGTGTCGCATATTTCACCAAGCTATGGAGATTCTTCAAATATGTTAAAAGCCTTTCAAATTCCATTTGAAAAGGTCCAAGAAAGTATTGGTGCAGGATATAGTTCACCAGAAAAGATTTTCACACTATGGATGAATTCTTCCGTTAACCAGTCAAAGCTATTAGATAAACTGTCTACCCATATAGGTGTTGGTCATGCAGAAGGTGGTCTTCATGGCCATTATTGGACAGTACTAATTATTCAAAGAGTAGAAGGAGGAAGTTAGATGGAGAAGATCCGTGATATTATGACTGATAAAGTTGATAGTTGTTCATTGTTAGACAATGTATTTGAAGTCGCTGTTAAAATGAAGGAATTAAATGTTGGTGCAATTCCAATTGTTGATAATGAAAAACTTGTTGGGATGATCACTGACCGGGATATCGTATTACGGTGTGTGGCTGAGAAAAATCCGCCATCTTCAAAGGTTGAAAAAATCATGAGTAAAGACTTAATAACTGTTACAAAAGATATGGATGCTCATGAGGCAGCTAGTTTAATGGCAAAGCACCAAATTAGACGATTACCTGTAGTTGAAGGAAACAAATTAGTTGGAATTGTTTCTTTAGGTGATTTTGCTGTGCACCATTTAACTGACCAAAAGGCAGGGGAAGCCCTTACTGAAATTTCCGAAGCAAGCAATGAAATTCAGCATTAAAGCATGGAACACCTTATTAGGGTGTTCTTTTTTAATATAGTAACAACTAGGAAATGAATGACGACAAAAGCAAAGTATTTTATATATAAGGACAGAGAATTATTATCCAAAATTCGTGAAATTTATTAGAATTTTCTGCCCTTTATATTAAAAAGAATGTAAATGATGTTATACTAATAATTGAGAGTTATCATATATATAT
>NZ_JBALOZ010000296.1:292-1007 GCF_036965125.1 Bacillus sp. JJ1503 | reverse complement strand
TTCCTTCACCGCTCTAATATTCATAATCATTTCCATCGGCGTGAACCAAAAATTAACGATAAAAATTTAAAAAACGATCGCATTCCGCCAAAGAACAATGCAAATCGTGCATAAAATACTCCATTGCAGCCGAATATTGGATCGTCCAATATTCGGCTTCCATTTTCAAAACAATCCTTATACCTTCGATTTGAATGGCCCTCTGTATTTTGCTTCACGCAACTCGAGTGCATATGCCTCTACATTAGGCAGCCCCATTTCCCTAGCAATGGACAGTTCTTTTTCAACATCGTATGGAATTCTGACAATCTCAATTGAAAAAGGAGCAGGCTTGTCCGATAAATAGTCTCCGTGAAGAATCGTATAAGTAGCTTGGGGGATATCAAGTGAATTCCCAACACTTCCAGCATTAAATAGTGTCTTTTGAGGTTTCACAGGCTCGATAAGGGCGGCATGAATATCCCCATAGCCAACGACATCTGGTAATTTCCCATTATGATTGATGTTCTCCGTATTATCAAACATGGCAAGCTTTTCTTCATATGTATCTCTCATTGGAACAACCCGATGGTACACACTTTTTGCTGAAGCATGAAAAAGCCTGACATATTTGCCGCTCATATAAAAATCATGATGGAATGGCAAGGAGCGAAGATAGTTCATGGCATCCTTATCTAACTGGTCCTGGTGCCATTTCACCTCTTCTATTTCAACC
>NZ_JBALOZ010000296.1:0-283 GCF_036965125.1 Bacillus sp. JJ1503 | reverse complement strand
TCCCAAGCACAACGACCTCACAGCTCTCTCTAATTCGTTCAACCGATTTTTGCGAGTTTGGGCCTTTGCCAATAAGATCACCTAAACAGAATATGGTTTGGATCCCTCTGGATTTAATATTGTCCATGACTGCCTCAAGTGCAGTTACATTGCCGTGAATATCTGAAATAACCGCTATACTTCCCATCTGCCTGCCCTCCCAACTTTTAGTAATAGTTTCTCCATATTTTAGTCATATCCCTTTATTTTTTCGAAAGTTGATTTTTTCTACTGTTGCATATAT
>NZ_JBALOZ010000295.1:6441-18555 GCF_036965125.1 Bacillus sp. JJ1503 | reverse complement strand
CAACATCGGAAGAAGAAGCAACGTCAGAAGAAGACGCAGTAACTGATAATCATTATTTCAAAGAGCCAAAAGGCTCTTTTTTTATGAAAGGCGGTATTTTGTCTTGATTGTTGGTATTGCAATAATTTCTTTACGGTTACTAAGTGGCCGAGCACTATTTTGGGTAAAAACAAACTAGGAATTCTGGATTCTTAGTCAAAAGAAATTACACCACAAATTTTGCAATACACCATTTAAACGTCTTCGCTGCAGTGGAAAGTTTCTAGATCTTCTTTGTAGTAGAGTTCGTATAAATGTCGAGTATCCGCTGGGTCTGACTTAACCTTTCGAAGGCTACTTTTCTAGTTTCGTAAGAACCCACTAGATTCACTAAATCTGGAATCACTAATAGGTCTGTCACTGTCATTATTTCCTCTCGCATCCAAGACGAGACTGAAGTTTTTTTTCATATGTAAGTATCTTAGATATGACAGCTCCAGCGGGATCAGTGCCGACTGCAATAAAATCAACAATGTTTCTTGAATTAATCAATTTGTATTTCCTTTACCATTAATTTATTTCATGAAAAAAAATGGGGGAGAATTAGGGAGAGATAAAGTTTTTATACAGTTTAAGAAATATATCATTCACTTAATAGGATTTGAAAGTTTAAAAAGAGTGGAACAATTTAATCCACTCTTCTTCCATTTCTAGTGTATAATATTACATTTGAAACATCATTTGGGATAATAGAAGAAATTCGAATTCTTTTCCTGGGTAAGATTTTCGAGATGCCTTAACGCATTATTATTGCTTTGAAATTCATCTTCTTATTTTTAGTGAAGGTGGGATAATAATTTTATTCCACCTTTTATTCAAATATTAACGACGACGACGGCGTCTTCTTTCTCTTTCTATATCTATATCTATGTCTAAATCTTGATCCTGATCATTTTCCTGTTCTTGTTCAGATCTCACTCTAGCGTTACTGCGGCTGTTGAGTCTGATATCAACCCTAGAATTACCTGAGTTAGTAATATTAGAACGTGCAACGTTGGTATTTTTATCGGTATTTCGAACATCCGCTTCTGATTCTGAATTAGATCTATTTCTTAACTCAGATTCAATATCTGTATCAAAATCCACATTTACATTTGTATTTTCATTATTTCTTCTTCATTATTTCTTCTTCTTCTTAACATTTTTATCGACTCCTTCGTTTTTCATAAAATTACCTTGCATTAAACCTAATCAAAATCTATATCAAAATATTAGTTTTGTATTTTTTCTTGTTCTTGATTTGGATTAATACGAGCATTAGAAATTACACTCCAGAATTAATCGAAAACCTTGACAGTAGCATGTGTGGAAATATAAGTTTTTCGCAGTTTTACTAACTTCAAATTCAGTTTTTGACTTATCTCTGTTTCTGTTACGAATATCAGTTTTAACATCTCAGTATAAATATTTACCTTGATCTATTCATTCCTTTTCCTGTTTTCTCAACCTTAAATAAGTCTCCCCTTTCTTATTTACGTTTTTTCCTTTAAAGCCACTTTTCTTTCTTTTTAGTGTCCTCAGTAATACTGTATTCCTATGGTATTAATGATGAATAGACTAATCCCACAAATACGTTTGTTTTTTTACCCTTTTGGTAAAATTCTTTCATTAACGAGTGCTTTAGCACAATAAATGAGGAACTATTTTTGCAGTTTTTACGTGTTTTTCAATGTTATGCATTCGGGAGCGACTATAAAGTAAGTTTTGTATAGGGTCATTTAGTGTGAAGAAGGAAAATCATTTTGATAAGAAGAATATAAAAAGTGTTGTTAAGAATATTTGATGGAAGAATCCATCATGAATGGGATCGAAGCTGACGAATTACCACCGCAGAGCCATACCTTACAATGGATTACTTTGGGAGTAACATTAAGATTGCTGTTCTGACTGTGGTTCATTTTATTATTCTTAGACTTAAAAAGAATGGCAGCAAGTTCTGCAACAAGAGATGAGCTTTTACTTAAAGAAGGACAAAAGAGCCCAATTCATCTGAAAATTAATGATAAACTAACTGGAGAATTAAATAAGGGGGGATTTATTATGACCAAAGATGTTGAAACTTTTCCGGTACTTGAAACTAATAGATTAGTATTGAGAAAAATTGAAAAAGGCGATGCAAACAGTATCTTGAAATATCTATCTGATAAAGAAGTAATGAAATATTATGGTTTAGAACCTTTTAAAACAATTAACGATGCTTTAAACGAGATATCATGGTATCAATCGATATTAAATGAAAGAACTGGAATAAGATGGGGAATTACTTTAAAAGGGGAAGATGAAGTTATTGGTAGTTGCGGATTTCATAACATGATACCTCAACATTATCGAACTGAAATTGGATTTGAGTTAAGTAAAAGTTATTGGGGGCAAGGATTAGCAAGTGAGGCATTGGAAGCTGTAATAAGGTACGGATTCGAACATTTAAAATTACAAAGGATCGAAGCGTTAATTGAACCGCCTAATATACCGTCACAAAAGTTAACAGAAAAACAGGGATTTATTAGAGAAGGGTTATTGAGGAATTATGAGTTTACTTGCGGTAAATTTGATGATTTATATATGTATTCATTGTTAAAGCAAGACTTTGATATACTTCAAAAAGAGAAATAAAGTATTTAAACAATTAATTATATTTCCGAGACCGAGAAGCGTTAATTTAACACTACATTATTAATGAACCTACTTTATTTAAATCAATTGTACATTGAATATATGTAAATAATGTGAGAACCATTGATTTTACAATAGTTCTCACATCGAAGTTTAGATATACGCGATTTGTTGGAGGTACCTAATAGATTTAGTCTGTGGATACAAGTTATTGTTGGATTAAACCGTATATAATTGTATTATGGCTAATTAATGTAATTATGAAATGGACTCAGTTATTAAATAATTTCTTTCTTAACACTTGCCAACTGCAGCACCAATACCCCAAGAAACTGCATGATCACTTTTACAATGATCTGGCCTAATATCGCCATCCAAATCACATTCCATGGTAAAATATTTGCACCAATTGGTGACAACCCGACAACGACAAAAATCGCTGAGTCTAATATTCCACCAATCACGCCGCTATACAAAACGCGTAAGTGCATCGGTAAATTTAATCTTGAATAAATCTCCGTATCAGTCGTTTCCGAAACAGCGAAGCTTATCGCACTTGCAAAAACAATCCACAACGTATCTCCAAGCAGATAACTAGAAATGGCTGATAGAATTAATGCTAAACAAATAAAAAGATAAGTTTTCTTTCTTCCATATTTATTTTGAACAAGATCCCGAAATATAAATGTTGCCCCAATTAGAAATGAACCCATCGGAATTAGAAAAATGCCAACTTCAAGCGGTGCAAATTTGGCAGTAACAACGTTTGCCAAAACGATCGCAAATAAATAGATGACTAATCTCATGTTATTTTCACTCCTTATCGATTATCAACTTTTTCGGGATATAAATCATGATTCATCAATCGATATTCTGCCATTTGTTCATATTTTGTGTTTGGTCGGCCGTAGTTTGTATAAGGGTCAATTGAAATTCCGCCCCTAGGCGTAAACTTGCCCCAAACTTCAATATATTTTGGATCCATTAATTTAATTAAATCGTTCATAATAATATTCATGCAATCTTCATGAAAATCGCCATGATTCCGAAAACTAAATAAATATAGCTTTAAAGATTTACTCTCCACCATCTTTTGTTCAGGGATATAACTAATATAAATCGTTGCAAAATCCGGCTGACCAGTAATTGGACAAAGACTAGTAAACTCAGGACAATTAAATTTCACAAAATAATCACGGTATGGATGCTTGTTATCGAATGCCTCTAAAATCTCAGGCGAATAATCAAACAAATATTTCGTCCCTTGATTTCCCAGTAAAGTAATATCTTCTAATTCATGATCTTGACGTCCGGGCATAAAAAAATCCTCCTATTTGTCCCGACTGGACAGGGAGGTTAGCAGAATTGAACCAATAAAAAAAGCCATATCTATTTGCGGATATGGTTTACACCATAGTTTTTTATAGAGGGTTTCTGCTATGAACCTCTCCCGTTCGACCGGGTTTCTTTATTTAATTGATAAGGATACTATAAAGGAAAGACAAAGTAAGTGTCAATAGATAATTCCCTCGCCCTCTTATGCGGAATTTTCCAAACCTAGGTTATGCAGTGGTTGCTCTCCAATTAATGACTTATTAATTCATTATCATGTTTTTGATTTATTAACAGCTGTCATTTTGGAAAAAATTTCTATGTTAAGCATGCAACTTTGTAACCTTGAGGTTATATAATGAGTATTATAGGTTGCTTTTTTCGGGGAGATGAGACATTTGAAAAGTGAAATAGCCCATTTAGAAATGAAAAGGAAGAATCTTATTGTAGGAAATTTGGTTGGATTTATTTTGTGGCAAATTCCATATTTAGTTCATTATGTGATTTCCAAACCAACCATCGTCTTAGGCTATAGTTCAATTATTTCTGTCATTGGTTTGTTCATTTGGTTATATTACAACATTAGACTTATTAAATTTTCTGGGCAACTTCGAAAAAAACATGAATTAGCTCGCTCATTGAATGATGAATATTTTCAAGTAATACGACTAAAGAGTTTTACATCGGCATTTTGGGTACTGTTGGGGTGTATAGTAATATTTTTTGTTCTAAGCCTGTTCATTAAATTAAACGTTCAGTTAGTATTGCATGCATTAATTATTATTGGAGTTGTCAGTGCTCTTATTTCTTACTTGATTTTTGATAAAGATAACTAAGAGGTAATATATGATGAATGGAGATTATCTGAAAAATATTATAAAAGTAAAAAGAGCCGAAATGAACCTTACTCAAGAGCAGTTGGCAGAATTGATTGGGGTAACGAGAAAAACCATAAACACTATTGAAAATGGTAAATTTATTCCCAGTACCATATTAGCGATTAAACTGGCAAGGGTATTTGGGGTTCCTGTTGAGGAGCTGTTTATTCTTAAGTAATTTACTCCCTAGCTTTACGACATCGTAATTCAGAACGGTAACATGTTCAAACTATTAAAAAGCTAAAAATATGCTTTTTTTTATTCATTGCTTCAAATTTCCGGCTCTTTTTATTCAAAAAACAAACTGCCGATAATAGTCATTCATGGAAGTAAGGAAATGGCTAAAAGGAGGTGAGTCTACAAGAAAGCTCATCCTCCTTTAAATCTAACGGCGATGCCGGGCAAGGTCTATTACGCCTAATACTACGTGTGCTAAGCCAAATCCAAAAACGGTATTTGCAATCATCTTATTTGAACCTCGTTTTTGTTTTAAAGCGTAACCGGTAGCAGTAACAGCTGTACCTAATGCAGTCGGAATAATTCCTTCACGAATATTCATAGTAATATCCCCCTACATCGCATTTAGTTGGTGTTTAATCACCACCATTATTGTTGCCTTTATTAGTGTAATTATGCTATCTCCAATGCCATTGGAAGGCAACTTCCTTTTAAGTAAAATATTCTAATTTTGCTTCGGGGAAAAACTTTTCCATATAAGTGTAAAGATGTTTTTTTATATCCTCTTCTTCTTCTTTTTGATAAATATATTTTCCTATTCCATATTTACCCCATTTATATCTCCTTTTTTCTTCATCTAATTCTAACTTTGTCATAGGGTAGTTTTTTTCAATTACTCTCTTTGCCGGTTTTGTAAAACGATGCTGTATAAATTCAAAGGTAAGATCTTTCTTTGCTTCAGGAGGTAATTCAGCATCCAAACGCTCAAACATATGAAAGTATCCATCCTCCCATCCTTCATGAAGATAGATAGGTGCTACTATAAATCCAAGTGGATACCCAGCTCTTGCCACTTTTCCGGCAGCTTCAATTCTTTTTTCTAAGGGAGAAGTCCCCGGCTCAAAGTTTTTAATGATGTAATCTGCATTCACACTAAAACGAAATCTTGTTTTTCCGTTATGTTTAGCATCAAGTAAGTGATCTACATGGTGAAATTTTGTAACAAATCTTAATTTGCCGTATTCCGATTTTCCAAAATGCTCAATGGCTCTTTTAAGAGTATGGGTCAAATGATCAATTCCTACAATATCGGATGTACAAGAGGCTTCAAATCTTGTTATTTCTGGAGCGCGCTCCTCCATATATTTGTCGGCAGCCTCAAGAATTTCCTCTACATTAACATATGTACGGATATACGGCTTACTTCCCATCGTCGTTTGTAAGTAGCAATAATGACAGTGACCCATGCAGCCAGTTGCAAAAGGAATAGCATACTCTGCCGAAGGCTTCGAGTTGTCAAATTTAAGGGTTTTTCTAATACCAACAACTAGTGTTGACTTGGCCACCCGGTATCTTTGAAATTCGTTATCACCGGGGAGATTTCTTACTTGATTGTGGGAAGTGGTATGCCGAATCTCGATATCCATCTTTTTAAATTTCTCATGTAGTTCTTTTCCTAAAGGATAATCTAATGCATCAGGTTCAAAATAAACAAGTTTGGGTGTAAATGGTTTCATTCCAATATCCCCTCTGAATCATATCCGTAATAATAATGATAGGCCTGGTTTGCCTCTTGTTCTGTAGAATAAACAGCAATTTCATTTGATAGCGGATAATATGTTTCATATAAAAACAAGGCTAATTCATTCGCATTTTCAGGGTTATTGACTACTGCTGCTGCTTGAACATTCGCTACATCTTGGGTATGGGGATTACGATAAAAAACATAAACAATATCTCCAGCCTGATAATTTTGGTTTTCCATTCTATCACCTTCGTTTTATTAGTCCTATTAAGATTCTGCCATTCGTTCTGACAAATTATGATTTCTTAATTATGGAAAGGGATGAACAGGGAGTAAATAATTTATAGTTTGCTCATAATAATTTTGATTTACATAATATGAAGGAGTTGAATGTCATTTGGAAATGAAATCTAGAAACTCTACTGAAAATGCACTCATCAATTATAAAGAAGGGCTAGGTATGTTTGCCGAAAAAATGCCCGAATTTGTAAGTCAGTTTAATGCATTCACTGAAGAATGTTTTAAAGAAGGAGCATTATCTCAAAAACAAAAACAGTTAATCGCATTAGGAATTAGTATCCATGCTCAGGATGAGTATTGTATTATCTATCACACAAAAGGATGTCTTGATCAGGGATGCTCGGAGCAGGAAATTCTTGAAGCTATAGGTGTGACAGCGGCATTTGGTGGAGGAGCTTCTTTGAGTCAAGGGGTTACTCTTGTTCAGGAATGTATAAATGAGATGAGTCAATTGAAACAGTAAAAGGGTTTAATCCATATTTACTGTCAGATAACGATTGTGATTTATTTAAGGTGAAACCGTAAAGGTTTCATCTTTTTTGTTTGAATAACCATCTAGGTATTTTATTTCATACCATTAAATACCCCGTTTGCTGCAATATCCGTACCAACTTCATTGCCGTTTTGCTAACTTCATTGTTGCGTATAATGAACATTCCGTTTCTATATTTAGTTGCAGAACTTTTAACTCATTAAAATATGATAAAAGCACGATAGCAGAATGGTAATCTAAAAACAGTTATAAAATTATTGCAAAAGACGATTTAAAAAATCTACATGCTGCCTATCTTTGTTTAGCACTTCCTCAATCAATTGATGGCTTTCTGGGTCTAGATCCCCTCTTACAATTTCTTCAGATATTTGAATCCCATAATAATCTTCTCCTGTTAAAGCACTTTTGATAATACCTGAGGAAGTATCAGGAATCTTAAATTGGCTAATAAAGCCTTGAATAGAACCAATAACCCCTTCATCATCTACTGGCGTACCTCCGAGGTTTTGAATTCTTTCCGCAACTTTAAGGGCATGGTTCTTATGATCTTGTTGAATTCTTTGAAATTCACTTTTTATGTAAGGGTCTTTTAATTTTTGTATATGGTGTTCATAAGCATGGATCCCCATGTATTGCCCCTTCAGAAATTTATTTAAAGTATCTATTACATTGTTAACTTTCATTTAAATTCACTCCTTTTCTGTTTATTTTCTTCTATATATTGCAGGTTATCCAGCTTGTGAAATTTTTGTTTTTGGAAATGATAAGAAGGAAATTCAAAATGACTTAATAAAGGAGTATCAACCAATGAGTAAAGATTTAAAAGAAAAAGTGCTGAAAATTATATCCGATCATAGAACAGGCATCTTGTCATCGGTTGAAAATAATAAGCCCCATTCACGATATATGACGTTCTATAATAACCATTTAACGTTATATACACCAACAAAAAAGGATACCGAGAAAGTAGAGGAAATCGAAAAAAACCCTGCTGTTTCGGTATTGTTAGGTTATGAAGAGAATGGGCAAAGTGATGCCTATGTTGAAATTACTGGTACAGCTGCCATTAATGATTCACAAGAATTGAAAAACCAATATTGGGATGATTCATATAAAAAATGGTTTGACAGTCCAGAAGATCCAAATTACGTGTTTCTTCAGGTGCAACCTGAAACTGTTCGTATACTAAATATGGATGGTGAGCCACCCCAAGAACTTACTTTAGGATATTGAGGTAACTAGTCTGACTCCATATAAATCAATGCTTTTCAAATTAGCTCTTCTTTCTATTACATTAAAGAGAAAGAAGAGCCATCAATCATTTCAACGTCATTCCTTGATTTGACTTCATCCATTAATTTAAAAAGCGCCTCATCTTTCCTCTTAGCCTCAATCATACAATCAATTTGCGGAACACTGCCTCGTATTACGTTAAGGAATCTAAAAAACATATCGATATCTACATAATCAGAATGATGGCGAAAGGCTTTATCACTTTTTGGACTTGATATATGCATTTTTATTGGGAGCGGTGAATGCTTCCATGTCTGTACAACTCTATCCCAGTTGATTTCCCAATTGGGATCTTGGTGATAGGCAAGATGATGATGATAATCGAAAACTAGAGGGATGTTTAGTTTTTCACATAAGTAAAGTGTATTTTCTAATGTAAAAGAAGTATCATCATTTTCAAGCATGATCATTTTTTGAATCTTTTTTGGGACGTCCATCCAATTATCGATAAAACGTTCAAGTGACATGTCGGTTTCTTTATAATTACCGCCAACATGCATGACACACCGATGAGTCGGGTCAATCCCCATTGCCTTTAATAATAAGTAATGCAGCTTTAAGGTACTTATTGAATTTTTCAAGATGTGCTTCTCTTTTGCATTAATGAGAACAAAGTGGTCCGGATGAAAATCAACTCGTATCTTATGTTTTTTTGCGAAATCTCCAATCTCACGAAGTGGCTCTCTTAGCGGTTTTAAATAATTCCAATCAAGAAGCTCTTCGTGGTTGGCTAAAGGAATAAGGCGAGAGGTTAGTCGATAAAAATGAATGTCAGACGCGGCATTATGTTTTAACAGTCTTAGAGTATTGTGCAAATTCAAAAGTGCAATTCGTTCTAATTTACGAATGGCTGCTTCCCGGTCATCAATTTTCTGGAATTGGGCAAAAGTCATTGTTTTTGATGGGGATGCATTTTTAAGTTCCATACTCATTGCGACATAACCTAGACGTACAATCGTCATTTATTCCACCTCATCAAAAATTATGGCGATAGTTTTTTCCTGTTTCATTACGGTTACCATTCCACCGCTGCACTTGAAATACGTTTGACTCCCCGAATGGCAGCTATTTTTTCAACAAGTCTCTGCATGGCAAGATTCTTTTGTTTTGCTTCTATCATTATGTCGAAGTCTTGATTCAACTCCTTTGCCATCTTAAAGAAGGGAAGGACAAAGTCTATAGAAACAAAATCAGCATGGGAACGATAGGCTTGATCAGACTTTGGGGAAGAAATGTGGACTTTCGGTACAATATTAGAACGATTCCAAGTGTTAAATATACGGTTTAAATAAAGTGGGAGGTCACTTTCTTCGCTATTCGCCATATAGTGATGATAATCGAGTACCATTGGGATGTTTTCCTTTTCACAAGTAAGGAGTGTTTCCTGAATATTATACGTTTTATCATCATTCTCTAGCGTCATAACCTTCTTAATTTCCTCTGGCAATTTTTTAAGATTTTGATGGAAGCGATTTAATGACTCAGTTTTATCCCCATAGGCTCCGCCGATATGAATATTAATTAATCCCGTATTCAAAGCATTCATGGCTCCCAGCATCTTAAAATGATATTCCATATCTTTTACTGCATTCATCGTTACTTCTTCTCTTGGGCTTGTGAAAAGTGTAAATTGATTTGGGTGAAAGCTTAATCTGAGTTTAAATTGTTGTAATAGACTTCCAAGTTCTTTCCATTCATTTTTGAATGGGGTAATGAAATCCCACATCACTTCAGGATGGGTTGCTAAAGGGACAAGTGAGCTCGAGAATCGATATAATTCGATTTCATGCGCGATATTATAATGCAAAATTCTTTTCGTGTGATGTAAATTTTGTGCTGTAATAGATTTCAGCTTTTCCATTCGTTCGTCTTTAGGAAGTGTTGAATATCGTGCAAAAGTTACAGTTTTTGATGGACTTGCATCCCATAAGCCCAATGCATTTGCTACATAGCCGAACCGAATCTTCATTTGCTTTTTCCCCTTGGCTTTATACTTTGACTAGAAGTCTATTTTAAATAGGTTATTTATTTTATTTTCTGCAATAATCTATTTCTGTATACGGAAAATAAGAATGGAAGAAATCATAAGTGTTTTGAAATTGGAGCTGAAAAGAATTTTCCTTTTTAAAAATCAGTCGGATAAATCTCCTAATTTTCAAATGTGAGGCCATTCAAAAATGGAATTAAGCGTCATAGATTAGAATATAGTAGGTAAAAACTAGGAGTGAAGTAAGAGTATGTCATTTATAAATGGAAAATACATTGAAGTTGATTCTGGAGTAGAGTTGTTTGTTCAAGAAGCAGGCAGTGGAGAACCTATCGTGTTCATCCCGGGGTTTACGTTTACAACAGAAGTTTTTTCTAAACAGGTAGAATATTTCTCAAGGACGAATCGAGTTATCGTTATTGATCCAAGAAGTCATGGCAGATCGACTATAGCCATTCATGGAAATGATTATGTCTCCCATGGATCAGATTTAAATGCGGTACTTCAGGCGTTAGATGTTAAAAATGCTACTCTTTTAGGATGGTCTTTTGGTTGTTTGACAGTTTGGGAGTATATTAAGCAAAATGGTTTTGATAATATCAAATCACTAATCCTTGTAGACATGCCGCCTAAATCTTTATCAACAAAAGATGATGATTGGGTTGAAGGACCACTAGATGATATTTCAGCAATTTATAATACGTATTTACGAAATTCAAGCGGACAAAGGGAGTTCATTACTAGTTACATAACTCAAGTAATGGTGCAAAGAGAACTTGATGAAGAGGAATTATCCTGGCTAGTTGAACAGTCTTTAAAAACTCCACATTATATTGCAGGCAATTTGTTTGCTTCAGGAATGTTTTCTGATTATCGAGAAGAAGCGAGAAAAGCAAGCCAAACTGTTCCCACATTAGCCGTTGTAGCAGAGCATTGGGCTGATCATGCAGTTAATTATATAGAACGAATGACACCGGAAACAAAAATAGAAGTTCTTGGTGGACACATGATGTTTTGGGAGTATAGTGAAAAGTTCAATGAGATTGTTAACGATTTTATTAATAAGAATGACTAAATGTGTATAATAAAAAGTCACAGTGACTTCCCGAAATTTTATCGTATGTTAACAGGATATTAGGGAGACACTGAGTTTGCCCTTAATTTCTTGACTCACAAGAATAATTGAATTAATGAAGCAACTTTGTTATAATATTATCGACTTTTTAGAAGTGGAGGTTTTCCTTGTGACAGCATCAATGAGATTAAGATTCCCATTTTTCATTCGTTAATTAAATACGTATGAAGGCTCTGCCTATGTTCAGAGCAACGGGATTGGTCTGTCTATTTTTAAGGGAACCTATATTTAACGGTTATTTTAAAAGAGGGGATAAGTCTCCCTCTTTTTTTGTTGTCTTTAAAAATAATTAGATCGGTATGGGCGCATGAATGTGGGAAGCTTATTTAATAAATTTTAAAG